>NZ_JAALDT010000215.1:0-2101 GCF_014144995.1 Dietzia sp. DQ11-71
GCCGGCACGTCGGCCACCACCGCCTTCCCGGCGGCCACCCAGCATCGCGCCGAGGGCGCGAACGGGGGCGTCTCCAAGGCGTACTCGGGGGGCGCGGCCGGGCGAGCCGCACCGATCGTCCCGCCCACCGAGCGCCGGGGCCCCATGGAGTCGGTCCTGGTGCTGCGCCGGATCGACCCGTGGTCGGCCTTCATCACCGTGCTGGGCCTGATGTTCGCCCTCTACCTGGTGTGGATGGTGGCCATCGGGGTGACGTACCTGCTGCTGTCCGGGATGGGCGTGTGGGACCGGCTCGGGGGCCTGTTGTCCGGCGTCGCGGGCGACGAATCGGCAGCCGTGATCGGGCCGTCGACGATCTTCCTCTACAGCGGCGGAGTGGGACTGCTCAACGTGCTCCTGCTGTCGATCCTGGCCACGCTCGCGGTGTTCATCTACAACCTCTCGGCCGGCCTGACCAGCGGCGGCGTGCAGGTCACGCTCGCCGATCCCCGGTACTGACGGTGCCCCCGGCGCCCGGCCGACGGTGCCGATTTGGGCGGTGGCGCGGACGTCGGGTAGATTGACCTCTCGGTACGAGGGCCTATAGCTCAGGTGGTTAGAGCGCCAAACTGATAATTTGGAGGTCGGAGGTTCAAGTCCTCCTAGGCCCACTCCGCCAGGCAGACGCCGGATCCGCTCGTTGCGGTCCGGCGTTTATGCTTGGAGGTACGGGGCCTTAGCTCAGTTGGTAGAGCGCTGCCTTTGCAAGGCAGATGTCAGGGGTTCGAATCCCCTAGGCTCCACTCACCCGCCGCCCGGCGCGCCCGCCCGGCAGGCGCCCTCCCCGGCGGATAGGGAGACCGTGCACCCCACCCCTCGCGCGTCGTGGCCCCCGTTCGTGCTCATGGCCCTCGTAGTGACCGTGGCCCTCGCGTCCAGCGCCACCCCGTCACCGCTGTACGTCGACTACCAGCAGGACTGGGGCGTCGGTGGCACCGCCATCACCGTGGTCTACGCCGTGTACGCCCTCGCGGTCCTCGTCCCCCTGCTGTTCCTCGGGAGGGTCTCCGACGCGATCGGGCGTCGCCCGGTCATCCTGGCGGGCCTGACGCTGCTCGCGGTGAGCATGGGCATGCTCGCCGCCGCCGGATCCGTGGCCTGGCTGATCGCGGCCCGCGTCATCCAGGGTCTGGCGGTGGGTCTCATCACTGGGTCGGCGACCGCCGCACTGATCGAGCTCCATCCGACCCGGGATTCGCGGGTGGGCGCCCTGACCAGCAGCTCCACCACCAACTTCGGCATCGCGGCCGGAGTGCTCCTCGCCGGGGTGGTGGCCACCTCGTCGTCGTCACCCCTCGTCCACCCCTACCTCGTGATCGGGGCCGCCACGGTCGCGTTGCTCATCGGTGTGGCCACGATCGTTCCCGAGACCGCCGGTGGATCGGGGACCCTGCGCGACGCGCTGCGGGTGCGTCCGCCGTCGGTGCCGCCCCAGGTCCGGTCCGTCTTCGCGCTGGCCGCGGTGTGCGTGATCGTCTCGTGGTCCGTCGGCGGGGTGTTCCTCGGTCTCGGCGGCGCGATCGCCCGTGACCTCATGGGTGCGTCCGATTACCTCGTGACCGGCCTGGTGGTGGCGGCCCTGCAGGCGGCGGCCGGGGTCGCGCAGTTGGTGTGGAACCTGCGGTCCGGGCCGTCGCGGTGGCGGCGAGGGGTGGTCCTGGGCGTGCTCGCGCTCGTCGCGGGGCTCGTCGTCGCCTCGGTCTCCCTGGAGGCCCGCATGGTCGTCGGCTTCATCGCCGCCGCGGGGCTCACCGGCCTCGGGATGGGCCTGCTGTTCCTCATGGGCAACACCCTGGTCGCGCAGAGCGCGCCGCAGGCGGTGCGGGGACAGGTGTTCTCGGCCCTGTTCGTGGTGGCCTACATCTCGCTCGGCGTGCCGGCGGTGATCGCGGCGGTCATCGCCGAGGGCATCGGACTGATCCCGGCGTACCACGTGCTGGCGCTCGCGGTCGGCGTGATCGCGGTGGGTGCACTTGTCGCGGTGGCGCGGCCGGGAGCGGGCGGACGGGCCCGGCGGTCGGGGTCCCGCGACTAGTCGCGACTGCTCAGCGCCTGCGCGGCC
>NZ_JAALDT010000216.1:0-6325 GCF_014144995.1 Dietzia sp. DQ11-71
GCGGGACGGGCGGCCGCGTCACGGGCGTGGGGGGTCGCCACGGCGGGTGCGCGACCCAGCGCCACTGCCCCTGCCGCCGCGGTGTGGTCATGGCGACCATGCTGGCACAGCCCGGGTGGCGTCGGACGGCGCTGTGCCGGAGCCTGGGTCCATGTCCGTCTACTGCGTGCGCGTCCACGACCTCGTCTCGGGAGAGGCCGACCCGGCGGGGGCCCACGTCGTCCTCGTGGACCGGCTGTGGCCGCGGGGCGTACGCAAGGACTCCCTCGGTCACGACGACTGGTGCCGGGACGTGGCTCCGTCCGCCGACCTGCGCCGGGGGTTCCACCGCGGTGAACTGGACTTCGAGCACTTCGCGGAGAGGTATCGGGAGGAGTTGTCACGCGATCCCGCCGCCGGGGAGGTGGGCCGCCTGGCGACGCTGGCGGCCCGCGACGACCTGGTGTTGGCCTATGCGGCGAAGGACACCGAGCACAACCACGCCCTCGTTCTGGCGGACGAGATCAGGCAGCACATGTAGCCGTCGTCACATCAGGGGTGACGGATCGCGACGGCGTGTGTATGGTCTTCCTCAGTAGTTGAAATCGTTCGTTGTATTTCTGTAGATCCACCGTCCTCGAGAGAGGGCAGTGCGGCACCGCAGGGAAACACACAGCACGCTCTCTGCTGCAGCACCCGGGACCCCGACAAGCGGGGTACCGACTCTCGAAAGGACGCCAATATGGCTACCGGCACCGTTAAGTGGTTCAACGCTGACAAGGGCTTCGGCTTCATCGCCCCCGACGACGGCTCGGCCGACGTCTTCGCCCACTTCTCCGCCATCCAGGGCTCGGGCTACCGCTCGCTCGAGGAGAACCAGCAGGTCTCCTTCGACGTCGCGCAGGGCGCCAAGGGCCTGCAGGCGGAGAACATCACCCCGATGTGATCTGACGTCAGAGCGATCTGACGTCCTTCGGAATTAACGAGAGGGCCCGGCAGGAGAGATCCTGCCGGGCCCTCTCGCATGTCCGATGCGCCTGACCCCTCGGCGCGACCCTCCGCTCCCGCGCCCGGTCAGGCGCGGGAGCCCCCGGTCAGATGGGGGTCAGATGGGGCAGGCGACGCCGCTGCGCACGTGGCAGTCGTAGCCCCCCGGGTTCTTGACCAGGTACTGCTGGTGGTAGTCCTCGGCGTAGTAGAAAGTGCCGGACCGGACCTCCCCCAGTTCGCCGATCTCGGTGGTCAGCGGGCCATAACCGGCGGCGTCGAGCTCCTTCTGGTAGCCCTCGGCGATGCGGCGGGCCGCCTCCAGCTGCTGCGGCGTGGTGGTGAAGATGGCCGAGCGGTACTGGGTTCCCCTGTCGTTGCCCTGGCGCATCCCCTGCGTGGGGTCGTGCCACTCGAAGAACGTGGCCAGCAGCTTCTCCACCGGCAGTACCTCGGGGTCGAAGACCACCAGCACGGCCTCGGTGTGGCCGCTCGCCCCGGTGCAGGTCTCCTCGTAGGTGGGGTTCGGCGTCCACCCGCCGGCGTACCCGGCGGCGGTGGTCCAGACGCCGTCGAGCTGCCAGAGCACCTTCTCCGCACCCCAGAAACAACCCATGCCGAGCACGATCGTCTCGTGCCCCTCCGGGAACGGCGGGACCATCGGGTTTCCGGTGACGATGTTCGCCGGCGCCACCGGCACCGGGTCGGCGCGGCCCGGGAGCGCCGCCTCGGCGTCGACGACCGTGGTCGCGGTACGCATGGCGGAGTGTCTGATCGCGTCTTGTAGCCAGCCCATGCCGCCAGGGTAACCCTCCGGCCCGTTCGTGATCCGGACGTGATGTGACCAATGCCATAGTCGGCGCTAGGGTGGTGACCAGTTCGACCGAGGGGGAGCTCGACGTGACCGCTACACAGCCCGCCGCGCAGCGCCTGCGCGCCATCCTCGACGGCGAGCCGCCGCAGCCCTTCGAGGGGTCCGGCTGCAGCGATCACGTCCGTCGCCGCAACCTCCACGTGAGTGTCGCCGTCGCCCTGGCGCTCCTGCTCGTGCTCGTCGTCCTCCTGGTGATCTGACCAGGGACGGTCATCACGTCAGACAGTCTCGGGCGACGCGCACCAGCAGCGGGGCCCACGGCGCACAGGCGTCCTCCGGCAGCGTCGCGATGTGGGCCATTTCCGCGGCCGCCACCCAGCGCAACTCCGCTATCTCGGCCCGGTGCTGCTGCCCGCCGTCCACCTCGGCGGCGAAGACCTCGGAGACCAGGGAGAAGCCGGGCTCGTTGGCGGTCGCGGTGTCGAACCGCCCCAGGGGGGTGAGCCGATCGGGGGCGATGGCCACCCCCAGCTCCTCGTCGATCTCCCGGGCGGCGCACGCCCGGGGCGACTCCCCGGCCTCCCACTTCCCGCCGGGCAACATGAACCGGTCGGTGCCCGCCTTGCGGACGGTCGCCACCGCACCGTCGGGTCGGGTGAGCACGACGGCCGACACGGAGATGATGCCGCCGGCCGGGGCCGTATCAGAGTGATCCACGACCCCGATCATGGCAGGCCATCGGCTCGGCTGGCAGCCCGCGGTCGCGCAGCACGACGCACCGGTGGACGGATCACTATGGTGGAGGTGGACGTCGTGACGGGCGCCACGGGGACTCCCGTGCGCAGCCCGCCACCCAACTGAAAGGACACTCCACTATGGCCGAGTACGTTCTTCCCGATCTCGACTACGACTACGGCGCTCTCGAGCCGCACATCTCCGGCGAGATCATGGAGCTGCACCACTCCAAGCACCACGCGACCTACGTCAAGGGCGCGAACGACGCCATCGAGCAGCTCGCCGAGGCCCGCGAGGACGGCAGCATCGCCGCCAAGGCCCCGCTGCTGAGCAAGAACCTGGCCTTCCACCTCGGTGGCCACACCAACCACTCCGTGTTCTGGAAGAACATGTCGCCGAACGGTGGCGACAAGCCCGAGGGCGAGCTGGCCGCCGCGATCGACGCCGAGTTCGGATCGTTCGACAAGTTCCAGGCCCACTTCAACGCCGCCGCCACGACCCTGCAGGGGTCGGGCTGGTCCGTCCTGGGCTGGGACCACATCGGGCAGCGCCTGATCATCCAGCAGCTCACCGACCAGCAGGGCAACATCTCGATCAACATCACCCCGCTGCTCATGCTGGACATGTGGGAGCACGCCTTCTACCTGCAGTACAAGAACGTCAAGCCGGACTACGTCAAGGCCTGGTGGAACGTCATCAACTGGGCGGACGTGGCCGAGCGCTACGCCGCCGCCAAGGGCTGAACACCGGCCTAGCGCCTCACGGCTCAGCAGAGCACGCAGCGGCCCGGGTGGGGACCTCCCCACCCGGGCCGCTGCTCGTTTGTCGCCCGGCTCGTCCGTCCGGCACGCAGAGGACACCCCGGACGAGCGTCCACTTGGGTAGCGTCACTTCCCGATGCGGGGATGCGAGTCACCGCGATACGCGCACCCGGGGAGAGTCGATGTCCGCCAACCGAATGGCCGTCAACCGCCGCACCGTCCTGGGCGGGGCCGCCGCACTCGGCGGGGTCGCCGCGCTGCAGTCACTCCTGCCAGCCGTGGCACAGGGCCAGTCCACGGCCATCTACGTCGGCCGCGGCATCGGGGACATGACCGGAGAGCCGCTGGGCGCGGGCATGAACGGGTACGCGGACACCGAGCAGCAGTCCGTCGGGCTGCATCTGCGGCAGCGGGCCCGCGCCTTCGTCTTTGCCGACTCGCCGTCGTCACCCCGGTTCCTCCACGTCACCGCCGAGATCGGTCTCGTCTTCCAGTCGATCCAGCAGGAGGTGCTGCGCCGGTTGGCCGCCGAGTTCGGCGACACCTACCACGAGGGCAACGTGGTCATCACCGCCACGCACACCCACGTGGCACCCGGCGGGACATCCGGCCATCCGATGGTCGACCTGTCGATGCTGGGCTTCCGGCCGGTGACGTTCGAGGCCAACGTGGCGGGGATCGTCGACGCCGCACGGATGGCGCTCCAGGACCTCGCGCCGTCGAGCGTCGGGGTCACCACCGGCGCGCTGCACGACGCCGGCGTCCAGCGTTCCCTCGGGTCGTTCGACCGCGACACCCCCGAGGAGCGGGCGCAGTTCCCGGCGGGGATCGACCCGCGGTCGCAGTCGTTGCAGATCACCCGCGACGGCCGGCTCGTGGGCGTGCTCAACTGGTTCGGCGTCCACGCCACCTCGATGACCTCCCACAACACGATCGCGTCCTCCGACAACAAGGGCTTCGCCGCATGGCACTGGGAGCGGGAGGTGGCCGGGCAGGACTACCTCGACGGCCGCACGCCGGAGTTGGTCACCGCGTTCGCGCAGACCAACCCGGGCGACGTGAGCCCCAACCTCGACCTGGCCCCCGGCCGGGGACCGACGCCCGACGAGTGGCTCAACACCCGGATCATCGGCGAGCGACAGTTCGCGGCCGCGCGCGACCAGGTGGACAAGGGGGTCCGGCCGCTCGGCAACGGGATCGACGTCCGGCACCGCTGGGTGGACATGTCGGCCGTCGAGGTGCGGCCCGAGTTCACCGGCGACGGGCGCCCCCACCGGACGACGGTGGCGGCCCTCGGCGCGTCATTCGCGTCGGGCAGCCAGGAGGACGGCGGCGGCGGGGACGAGCTGCCGTTCGCCGAGGGCGACCGCGGCGGCAACCCCGTCGTCGCCGCGATCACCGACGTGGTGATCCCCGCCTGGCTCCGCGAGGCGCACGGCGCCAAGGACGTCCTGCTCCCGGTGGGCCTCGTACCGCAGGCCGTCCAGCGCGTGTACCCGTTCCACCTCGTACGCCTGGGCGGGCACTATCTGTTCACCCTCGGCTTCGAACCCACCCTGGTGGCTGGTCTACGGCTGCGGCGCACGCTCGCGGCCGAACTCGGCGTGGCCGAGGACCACGTCACCGTCCAGGGGTATTCAAACGCCTACGGGCACTACGTGACGACGCCCGAGGAGTACTCGGCCCAGAACTACGAGGGCGGCGCGACGATCTTCGGGCCGTGGACGCTCCCCGCGATCCAGCAGACGGCCGCGGAGCTCGCCCGCTCGATGCGCGCGGGCACCCCGCTCGACCCGGGCACCTCGGAACGGGACCTCACCGGACAGATCCCCGTATCCCCGCTGGGCAACCCGCTCGTCGACACCCCGGCACCGCTGCGGAACTTCGGCGACGTCCTGGACCCGCCGCTCACGGAGTACCGCATCGGACAGCGGGTCGTGGTGCGGTTCTGTGGCACCCACCCCAACTCCGACCTGCGCCGGGGAGACACCTACCTCGCTATCGAGCGCCGGGAGGGCGACCGGTGGGTACGGGTCCACGACGACGGCGACTGGTCCACGATGATCGTGTTCGAGGGCCTGCTCACCGTGACGAACGCGCTCATCACCTGGGACATCCCGCCCGGCACCCCGGCCGGCGCCTACCGCGTGGTGTACACGGCGTCGGGCCGCGGGATCGACGGGCGTCTGTTCCCCGTTAGGGGGGAGAGCCCGGCCTTCGACGTGCGCTGACGACCGGTCTGGGACACTGGAGGCGTTAATGCTTGCACTTCCTAGTGCTTGCGTCGTCAACAGAAAGGACATCGCCCGTGGACATCAAGGGTGCTTCCGTCATCGTCACCGGTGCCGCCTCCGGCCTGGGAAACGCCACCGCGCGTTCGTTCGCCGAGAAGGGCGCGGTCGTGTTCGGCCTCGACCTCCAGCAGTCCATCGACAAGGCCGTCGAGCAGGGCATCGATGAGGGCATCACCCTCCTCGCCGCTGACGTCACCAGCGAGGACGACGTCAAGGCCGCGATCGCCAAGGCCACCGAGGCCGCGCCACTGCGCGTCGTCGTCAACTGCGCCGGCATCGCCCCGGCCGCCCGCATCGTCTCCAAGAAGGGCGTCCACGCCCTCGACCTGTTCGAGACCGCCATCTCGGTGAACCTCGTGGGCACGTTCAACGTGCTGCGGCTCGCCGCCGAGGCCATGTCCACCCAGGACACGGTCGACGAGGACGGCCAGCGCGGCGTCATCATCAACACCGCGTCCGTCGCCGCCTACGAGGGCCAGGTCGGCCAGATCGCCTACGCCGCCTCGAAGGGTGGCGTGTACTCGATGGGCATCTGCGCTGCACGCGACCTCGCGCAGTTCGGTATCCGCGTCAACACCATCGCCCCGGGCACCATCGAGACCCCGATGCTCAAGGGCCTGACCGAGGAGTTCCAGAAGTCCCTCGAGGCCGCGATCCCGTTCCCGTCGCGCCTCGGCCGCCCGTCGGACTACGCGCAGCTGGCGAACGCGATCGTCGAGCAGGACTACCTCAACGGCGAGAGCTTCCGCATGGAC
>NZ_JAALDT010000217.1:0-7969 GCF_014144995.1 Dietzia sp. DQ11-71
GCGTCCCGTGCTGGTGCTGGGCTCCGACGTGTGGGCAGATCGCGGCGAAGACGCAGCGCTGCGGTGCGCCGAGTCGCTGGGCCTGCCCGTCATCCCCAACGGCATGGGCCGCGGGATCGTCCCGGCCGGGCACCGGCTACTGGTGACCAAGGCGCGCGGGACGGCGTTCGGCGCGGCCGACGTGGTGCTCGTCGTGGGCACGCCCCTGGACTTCCGGCTCGGCTACGGGGTGTTCGGCGGCAAGGAGGGCGCGACGCCGGCGAAAGTGGTGCACATCGCGGACTCCCCCGGGCAACTCGGCCACCACGCGTCACCGGCCGTGGCCACCGCGGGCGACCTGGGGCTCGTGCTGGACGCGGTCGTCGAGGCCGTACAGCGCCGATCGGGGGCGGCGCGCCCGGACTGGTCGACCTGGGCGACCACGCTGCGGGAGAAGGCCGATGCCACCCACGCCGCCGACCTGCAGCTCCTGGGCGCCTCGGCCGACCCCGTCCATCCCGCGCGGATCTACGGCGAGCTGCTGCCGCGCCTGGCCGAGGACGCCGTGGTGATCGGCGACGGCGGCGACTTCGTCTCCTATGCCGGCAAGTTCATCGAACCCGCCCGGCCGGGCAACTGGCTGGACCCCGGCCCGTTCGGGTGCCTCGGCGCGGGACTTGGCGCGGCCATCGCGGCCCGCATCGCCCGACCGTCCAGTCAGGTGGTCCTGCTGCTGGGCGACGGTGCTGCGGGGTTCTCCCTCATCGACGTGGACACCCTCGTCCGGCACCGACTGCCCGTGGTGATGGTGATGGGCAACAACGGGGCGTGGGGCCTGGAGAAGGGCCCCATGCAGATGCTCTACGGCTACGACGTGATCGCCGACCTCGCGCCGCGGACCCGCTACGACGAGGTGGTGAAGGCCCTCGGCGGGGCCGGCGAGATGGTCACCGATCCCGCGCAGATCGGCCCGGCGCTGGACCGGGCGTTCGCCAGCGGCGTGCCGTACCTGGTGAACGTGATAACCGATGTAGAGGCCATGTATCCCCGCTCGACATTTGGAGTCTGAACTGACGTGATCAACCCTGATTTCCCGCTGTGGCTACGGGCCTCCCACCTGGTCAACTTCATCCTGATCGGCATGTTGCTCCGCTCGGGCTGGGAGATCCTGTCCTCGATGCCGCGACTGTGGTGGCGCAACGACTGCAAGCCCGGGACCGAGTGGTTGCGCTTCACCCGCCGGAAACTGCCACGGGAGGAGGGCGTGTACACCTCCCTGATGGACGAGAAATCCCTGTCACCGTTGATCGGCCTACCGGGTCGGGAGAACATCGGGCTGGGCCGGCACTGGCACGGGATCTCGGTGATGCTGTGGGTGCTCAACGGCCTGGTGTACGTGGTGCTGCTGTTCGCGACCGGACTGTGGCGCCGCATCATCCCCACCTCGTGGAGCGTGTTCGGCGAGGCGTGGGAGTCGATCCGGATGTACCTCGGGTTCCGGGCTCCGGCGATCGAACACTTCGACCCGTATGACGCCGCACAGATGCTGGCCTACACCGCCGTCATCTTCGTCCTCGCTCCGCTGCTCATCCTCACCGGCGTGGCCATGGCGCCGGCGGTGCGCTCGCGGTTCCCCTGGTACGTCAAGCTCTGGGGCGGCCACCAGGGCGCCCGGTCGCTGCACTTCATCCTCATGGTGCTCATCTCCGCGTTCATCGTCATGCATGTCGGGCTGGTGTTCCTGGTGCACGCCGAGCACAACGTCGTGCACATGGTGTTCGGCACCACCGACACGGCACGATCTGCCCAGGCCTTCACCATCACGATCGCCACCGTCGTGGCCGTGGTCCTGTTCTGGATCGCCCTGAGTTACTGGTCGCTGGCCGACCGCGCCCGGGCGCAGCGGTTCACCGCCGGGGTGTCCGAGATCGGCCGCCGCCTCTTCCTCAACCGGATGCGACCGCGGATGGGGCGGCAGAACACCTACACCGACGACGACATCTCCGAGTTCCACTGGACCAACGGCCTGCCGCCCACCGAGGACGAGTCGCCGGAGTGGGTCGAGGCTCGCGACGATGCCTGGCGCGGCTATTCCTTGACCATCGGCGACGACCTCTCGGGCGCCGAGAAGACCCTGGCCCTGGACGAGCTCACGGAGCTGCCGCGCACCTCTTATGTAGCGGTGCACACCTGCATGCAGGGCTGGTCCGCCACGTCCCGGTGGACCGGCGTACGACTGCGGGATCTGCTCGAGGTCCTCGGCCCCCAGCCGGAGGGAGCCCACTACGTGCTGATCGACTCCTACGGTCTGGCCCAGAAGATGTATGACAACCGGCCGCGGGAGCCGTTCTACGCGGTACTCGACCTCGACACGGTCTACGAGGACGACACGATTCTGGCCTACGAGCGCAACGGAACCCCTCTCGAGACGCACCTCGGCGCCCCCGCCCGCCTGCGGGTGGAGTCAAACCACGGCTACAAGCACGTCAAGTGGGTGCGCTCGATCCGGTGGATAGCCGACTACGCGGAGTACGGTGACGGCCGAGGCGGGACCCGCGAGGATTCCGCGCTGCAGGCGTTCAACGGAAGGATCTGACGTGTCCCACATCGTCTCGTGCCGCTTCGAGGTCAGCGGCGTCCGGAACGACAGGGACGTCAAGAAGGCCCTCCAGGCGCTCTACGACATCTTCGCCGAGCACGGACTGGGCCAGGCGACCTTCGAACTCACCGGGGCCGAACACGCGCAGCTGTACGTCAAACACCCGGACACGGTCCGCCCGGACCCGGCGATCATCGAGAAGGCCCTCGCCCGCGCGGGAGACTTCCGGGTGGTCTCTACCCATCTGCACTCCTCGAACTGAATCGCTGCACCGATGTCCCGAAACCCGGTTCGGCGCAACTGCGCACACCCGCACTCCTGCTCGGACGAGACCCGGCTGCGGGTACTAGCCGATGCCCCACTGACCCGGGAGCTCTCACCTGATGACCGGCGCGACCTCAACGGGCACCTGACCGCCTGGTCCTGGGCCGAGGGCGATCCGATGGTGCTCGCCGGGGATGAAATCCCCGGTTCGTATCTCGTCGTCTCCGGCCGCGCGCGGGTTACCCGGGACACCGCCGATGGCCGGGAGCTCACCGTGGACATCGCCGCCCCCGGAGACACCGTGGGGCCGTTGCACACGGAGGCTGCCGTCGCGACCGAGTCCGCCTGGGCGATGGAGACGACCTGTGCGCTCTTCCTGCCCGCTCACGCGCTGGCGGAGGTGGTCGGCGACCACCCGAGCCTCGCCCTGGGCCTGATCCGAATGCAACAGGATCGGCTCGCGCAGGCCCGGGAACAGGAGATCGGGCACACCACGCAGTCGGTGGAGCAGCGGGTCGGCTCGACGCTGCGGCACCTCGACCGCAAGCTCGGAAGCCTCCAGCGGGACGGCTCGAGTCTCCTCCAGGTCCGACTGCGCCGCGACGACATTGCGGGGATGGCCGGCACCACAGTGGAATCCGCCTCGCGCGCGATGGCGCGGATGAAGAAGGCGGGCGTCATCGACTCCGGCCGCGAATGGGTCTCGGTCCTCGACCGCGCCGCACTCGAGAGGCTGATCGCGGGCGATTAACTGGTCGGCGCCGCTTTCCCGTTGATTGATTGGCGTCAAGGAAGTCTTCTCCGGTTGCTCCTAGGTTCGGAGATGCACGTAAGGAACGTGCACCGTTCCCCCGAGGAACAGCAACCGTAGAGGAGCTGGGATCACCATGAGTGTCCGCGAACAGGTCAAGAGCATCGTTCTGCGTTCGGATGAATTCTCGTGCCCGTCGTGCATCGCGAAGATCGAGAACAAGTTGAACGGTCTGGACGGTGTCGAGTCCGCGGAGGTCAAGTTCGCCTCCGGACGAGTACTGGTCGACTACGACCCCGCGAAGGTCTCGGTACGTGATCTCGTCGCAGCGGTCGCCGAGGTCGGCTACGCGGTCAAGCCGTCGGCGTTCTGACGCGACGACACCGACCGCACGACGGCGACCGAAGGAGACAGGACAATGCTGAAATCATGGAAGACCTGGGGCGTGGTGGCGGCCTCCGGCCTGCTCATCGTCGCCTCGTGGCTCGTCGGCCGACTCACCTCGGCCGACGCGGTGGCGGACGGATTGATGATCATCGCCGCTCTCGTGGCCGGCTACCGGATCGCCGTCTCGGCGGTTCAGGCGCTTCGGATCCGGATGATCTCGATCGATCTGCTGGTCGTGGTCGCCGCCGTCGGGGCCATGTTCATCGACAACTACTGGGAGTCTGCGGCGGTCACTTTCCTCTTCGCCCTCGGCAAGGCCCTGGAGAAGGCGACTCTCAACCGCACTCGCCGGGCCCTGTCCGACCTCGTCGACTCGGCGCCCGAGACCGCCACCATCCTTCGTGACGGCGAGCCGGAGACCGTCGAGGTCTGGGAACTCGAACCCGGCGACCTCGTGCTGGTGCGCAACGGGGAGCAGGTCCCCGTCGACGGCCGGGTGCTCTCCGGCAACGGCGGCGTGGACGAGGCCACCATCACCGGCGAGTCCGTCCCGGCCGAGAAGTCCGAGGGCTCCGAGGTGTTCGCCGGCACCTGGCTACGGTCGGGAGTCCTGCGTATCGAGGCCGTCGGCATCGGTGCCGACACCACCCTCGCCCGGATCGTCCACCGGGTGGAGGACGCCCAGGACGACAAGGCCCGCACCCAGACCTTCATGGAACGGTTCTCGACCTGGTACACCCCCGCCGTGATGATCTCGGCGCTGGTGGTGGCCCTGATCCCCTGGTCGTTGGTCGCCACCATGGGCAACATCGAGCTCGCGCTCACCCTCCTGGTGATCGGCTGCCCCGGCGCCCTGGTGATCTCGATCCCCGTGTCGATCGTCGCCGGGATCGGCCGCTCCGCCAAGGACGGTGTTCTCATCAAGGGCGGCGAGTACCTCGAGAGTGCGGCCCGGGTCGACGCGGTCGTCGTCGACAAGACCGGCACCCTCACCAACGGTCGGCCGGTCCTGACCGACGTGGACGTGCTCGACGACGACTATTCGCGTGAGGACGTCCTGAGGCTGGCCGCCCGAGCCGAGACCGCGTCCGAGCATCCGCTCGCCGAGGCGATCATCTCGGGTGCCCGGGAGGCGGGACTGGAGATCGACCTGGTCGAAGCGGCCGAGCCCGTCGCCGGCAAGGGCATCCGCGCCGAGGTGGATGGCCGAGTGGTCGCGGTGGGCTCCGCGGATCTACTCGACCACCGGCCTGACAACGCACGGATCCTCGAACTCAACGACCAGGGCAGGACCGCGATGTTTGTCGGGGTCGACGGACGGGCGGTCGGGATCGTCACCGTCGCCGACACCATCCGTGACGACGCCCCGGCAGCGGTCAGGGCACTGCACGACGCAGGGATCAGGGTCGTCATGGCGACCGGCGATGCCCAGCGGGTGGCCCGTAATGTCGGCGCCGAACTCGGGGTCGACGAGATCCGTGCCGAGCTCATGCCGGAGGACAAGGTCGAGATCGTGCGCGAGCTGCAGTCCCGCGGCCACACCGTGGCCATGGTCGGTGACGGGGTCAACGACACCCCTGCATTGGCACTGGCCGACATCGGGGTGGCGATGGGAGCCGCCGGCTCGCCGGCCGCGATCGAAACCGCCGACATCGCGTTGATGGCGGACAGGCTCCCGCGGCTCCCGTACGCGCTCTCCCTGGCCAAGCGGACCGTCCGCACCATGCGACTCAACATCGCCATCGCCCTGGTGACCGTTGCCGCGCTTCTTGCCGGGCTGTTCCTCGGGGGCGTGACCATGTCGATCGGGATGCTGGTCCACGAGGTGTCCGTTCTCGCGGTGATCGCGATCGCGATGCTCCTCCTGCGGCCGACCCTCGAGAAGGACGGAACCGGGATCCCGGGACACGCGGGGGACCTCGTCCTCGGGACCGGAGCACGGGACGTGAGCCGGGTGTGATCAGACCCTGATGCCGTAGGAGTCGAGAAGACGACGAAGGCCGCCCGCGGCGAGCGGGCGGCCTTCGTGTTGAGAGTACCGGTGGGGGGACTCGATCCCCCGACCTCACGATTATGAGTCGTGCGCTCTAACCAGCTGAGCTACACCGGCATGCCCTGCCAGTCGGACGATCGAGCCGCCCCGCACAGTGCGAGCCCCCTGTCGGAATCGAACCGACGACCTTTTCCTTACCATGGAAACGCTCTGCCGACTGAGCTAAGGGGGCGGGCCGCGCTTCGCTGTTGGTCACCCAACCGCTCGGCGCGTAAGCCTTTAGCAGATTACACACACGGCCGAACGCGGCACAAATCGCCCGGTGAGACGCAGTTGCGCCGGGCCCGCTGGCAGGATGGTCCGGTGCACATCTCCGTGGTGATCCCCGTCCTCGACGACGCCCGCGAACTCGAGGGCGCCCTGGCCTCCCTCGCCACGCAGACGCGGTCGCCCGACGAGGTCGTGGTGGTGGACAACGGGTGCTCGGACGCCAGCGTCGCGGTGGCGTTGGCGGCGGACGCGCGGATCGGGGTCCGGGTGGCCGTCGAGCCCGTCCGCGGCATCCCCGCAGCGGCCGCGGCCGGCTACGACTCCGCGACGGGCGACATCATCGCCCGACTCGACGCCGACTCCCGGCCCGGACCCGGGTGGCTCGCCCGGATAGAGGCCGCGTTCACCGCCGATCCCGAACTCGCGGCCATCTCCGGCCCGGGCGAGTTCATCGGACTGGAGGGGTGGCGGGCCCGCGCCGCGAAGCTGCTCTACATGGACGCGTTCTTCGTCTCCGTCGGCGCCGCCATGGCCCACCCCGTCCTGTTCGGCTCGAACCTGGCGATGCGCCGCAGCGCCTGGGAGCGGGTGCGCGACGGGGTCAACCGGACCGACCCGGAGCTGCACGACGACATCGACCTGTCGTTCCAGTTCGGCGCCGACGACCGCCTGCTGGTCGACCGTTCCCTGACCGTGGGGATCTCGGCCCGACCCTTCGACGACCCCGCGGCCATGCGGCGACGCTTCTCGCGGGCATTCCGGACGATCTTCCTCAACTGGCGGTCGAGCCCGCCGTCGCGGCGGTGGCTGGAGCGCGTCCAGCGCTGACCCGGCCCGGTCGGCCGAATCAGCCGGTGAGGCGGCGCGGGCTCACGCCCAGACGAGCACCGACCAGAGGATGAGCTGCGTGACGCAGAAGCCGGCCAGCATGTTGAGCACCAGGAAGCGCTTCCAGCCCTCGTTGGTCGCCTCGGCGGTGGCGTCGGTGACCCGCGTGTAGGCGGCCACTGTGGCGAGGTACGGCAGGATCGCGAACGCCGCCCCCGACGCCGGCCACGGCGCGGCGATCAGCAGCACCAGCACCGCCGCGGCGTAGCAGGCCAGCGCGAACCACACGGCTGCCCGGGCACCGAGCACTGTGGCGACCGATTTCAGGCCGGCCTCGCGGTCGAAGCGCACGTCCTGCACGGCGCCGAACGCCTGGGACGCCGCGCCCCACAGCATGAACGCGATGAGGCACGCCCACACCCCGCCGCCGAGGTCCGCGCCGGCGATGGTCCACCCGACGATCGCCGGTGAGACGAAGTGGAACGCCGAGGTGACGGAGTCCACGAACGGGATCTCCTTGAACCGCAGTCCCTTGGCACTGTAGGCGATCACCGCGAACGCACTCGCCGCCAGCCACAGCGACGACTCGAACGTCCCGACCACCACGAGGTAGGCCAGGAACGGCACCGTCGTCACGGCCGACGCCACGAGCGTCGCCGTGTGCCGCGACCGCTCGAGGACCGACCCCTCCACGCCGCCCTTGCGGGGGTTGCGCAGGTCCGACTCGTAGTCGAAGACGTCGTTGATCCCGTACATCGCGAGGTTGTACGGCACCAGGAAGAAGAGTGTGCCGATCACGCCCAGCAGGTCGAACCCGCCCGTGGCCAGGAAGTACGCCAGCGCGAACGGGGCGGCGGTGTTCACCCACGAGACCGGGCGCGACGACCAGAACAGGGTG
>NZ_JAALDT010000218.1:0-13383 GCF_014144995.1 Dietzia sp. DQ11-71
GGCCGTCGCGGCCCTGACCGGGGAGATCGACCAGGTCCCGTCCGCGGTGAGCGCGATCAAGGTGGACGGGAGGCGGGCCTACGACCGCGTGCGGGCGGGGGAGGAGGTCGAGCTCCGGCCACGGCGGGTCACCGTCTCCCGGTTCGACGTGCTCGAGCGGACCCGCTCCGGCGCGGTGGTCGACCTCGTCGTCGTCGTCGACTGCTCCACCGGAACCTACATCCGCGCGCTCGCCCGGGACCTCGGCTCCGCCCTCGGGGTCGGCGGTCACCTCACGGCGCTGCGCCGCACCCACGTCGGGCCGTTCGGTCTCGACGTGGCACGGACCCTCGACCAGCTGGAGACCGATCCGACACTGTCGCTGGACCTCGACTCCGCCGCGCTGACCGCGTTCCCCCGACGCGACATCGACGCCGACGAGGCGGAGGGACTGCGCCACGGCCGATGGCTCGAGGCCCGCGGTGACGCCGGGGTCGTCGCCGCCGTCGGCCCGGACGGCCGGGTCGCGGCGCTGGTCTCGGAATCGGGGCGGCGTGCCGCTCCGGTCGTGGTCATGCGCCCGGCGGGCCTGTGAACGCCGCGCGTAAGGTGGTCGCCGTGCAATTGTGGCGGACGTTCGACGAGATCGTGATCCCCGACGGCGGGACCTCCGTCGCCCTCGGCGTGTTCGACGGGCTCCACCGGGGTCATCGGAGCCTGGTGGACCGCGCCGTCGGCCACGGCCGGGACCTGGGCGCGAGTCCCGTCCTCGTGACGTTCGACCCCCACCCCGTCGAGGTCGTCAGGCCGGGGACCCACCCGTCGGTCCTCACCCCCCTCGAGCGGCGTGCCGAGCTCGCGGGCGGGTTCGGGATCGACGCCGTGTTCGCGTTGCCGTTCGACCGCGAGATGGCGTCGTGGGAGCCCGACGAGTTCGTGGACCGGGTCCTCGTCCGCGGCCTGCGGGCCCGCGCGGTCACCGTGGGGCGCAACTTCACGTTCGGTCGACGCGCGGCCGGTACCCCGGAGACCCTGCGCGAGCTGTGCGCCGACCGCGGCATCGTCTGCGAGATCGTCGACCTGCTCGAGGCCGGGGGAGAGACCGTCTCCTCCAGCCGTGTCCGCCGGTTGCTGTCCGAGGCCGACGTGGCCGGCGCCGCCGAGGTCCTCGGCCGACCGCACCGGGTCTCGGGCGTCGTGGTCCACGGTGCCGGGCGCGGGGGGCGGGACCTGGGTTACCCCACCGCCAACCTCGACCTTCCCGAGTACACCGCCGTGCCCGTCGACGGCGTGTACGCCGGGTGGTTCACCGTGCTCGACGACGGCCCCGTCGACGGCACGATCCTCCCGGGACGGCGCTACCCGTCCGCGATCTCCGTCGGCACCAACCCGACGTTCGGGGACTCCGCCCGCAGCGTCGAGGCGTTCGTCCTGGACGAGTCGGCCGACCTGTACGGACGCCTGGCGGCGGTCGACTTCGTCGACCACGTCCGCGACATGGTCAAGTTCGCCTCCGTCGACGAGCTGCTCGTGGCCATGGACCGCGACGTCACCACGACCCGGACCGTGCTCGGTGCGGACGCCGACCGACCGTGACCTCGGATTGGGCCGACACGTTCGCGGACTGGTAACGTCTCCCGTCGGCCCTCCTGTGGTCCGCGGCGGCGGGGCCCAACATTCACGCGGACTGGAACAACCAGGAGTCACCATGGCGTTGAGCACCGAAGACAAGAAGGCCGTCCTGGCCGAGTACGGCCTCCACGAGACCGACACCGGCTCGCCCGAGGCCCAGATCGCCATGCTCACCAAGCGGATCTCCCAGCTCACCGAGCACCTCAAGACCCACCAGCACGACCACCACTCGCGGCGCGGCCTGCTCCTCATGGTCGGCCGTCGGCGTCGTCTGCTCAAGTACATCGCCAAGACCGACATCGCGCGCTACCGCTCGCTGATCGAGCGTCTCGGCCTGCGTCGCTGACGCACGACGACGACCGCGTCACCGACCCCGCCCGGTTCATCCGGGCGGGGTCGGCGCATTTCCGGGGAGCCGGGCCGCCGGGGTGTCGGGGTGTCGGGGTGTCGGGGGCGTCACCCGCGCGCGTCCGGTGACCCGGACGGTTTTCCCTGATAGCCTCGGTGGAGCCGGTGCACACGTGCCGGGGTGGTCGACAGGTCCGATTGACGGTCCTCGGTAGTGGCCGCCGGAACCCGACGCCCGGGAGCATCAGCATCCGTGGCACGCGTTCCGGCCGCTTCGATCGAAGACCGAGGTCGAACCGGGACCCCCTGACGTGACGCCCGGTGGCCCCGGCGGGACGATTCCGCCGTGCGGCCCATGCACCCGACACGACAGGAAACACATGCCACAGATCACGGCCGTCGAGGTCGAAGACGGGGTCTTCGAGACCGTCGCGACCATCGACAACGGCGACTTCGGTCGCCGCGAGCTCCGCTTCGAGACCGGCCGGCTGGCCAAGCAGGCCGCCGGTGCGGTCGTCGCCTACCTCGACGACGACACCATGCTGCTGTCCGCCACCACGGCGGGCAAGCACCCCAAGGAGCACTTCGACTTCTTCCCCCTGACGGTGGACGTCGAGGAGCGGATGTACGCCGCGGGACGGATCCCCGGTTCGTTCTTCCGCCGCGAGGGGCGTCCCAGCACGGACGCCATCCTCACCTGCCGGCTCATCGACCGGCCGCTCCGCCCCACCTTCGCGGACGGGGTCCGCAACGAGGTCCAGGTCGTCGTGACCGTCATGAGCCTCGACCCCAAGGACCTGTACGACGTGGTGGCCATCAACGCCGCCTCCGCCTCCACCCAGCTGTCCGGCCTGCCCTTCTCGGGCCCGGTCGGCGGCGTGCGCGTGGCGCTCATCCCGACGGCCGCCGACCCGGCCGGCCAGTGGGTGGCGTTCCCCACCGCCGAGCAGCTCGCCGACGCCGTCTTCGACATGGTCGTCGCCGGCCGCGTCGTCGGCTCCGGAGACACCGCCGATGTCGCGATCATGATGGTCGAGGCCGAGGCCACCGACGACGTGATCGAGAAGGTCGCCGGCGGCGCGCAGGCCCCCACCGAGGACGTCGTGGCCCGGGGCCTCGAGGCCGCCAAGCCGTTCATCGCCGAGCTGTGCGCCGCACAGCAGGCGCTGGCCGACGCCGCGCCCGGCACGCCGCGGGAGTTCCCGCTGTTCCCGCCGTACGCCGATGACGTCTACGCCGCCGTCGCCGAGATCGCCGAGACCAAGCTCGCCGAGATCATGCAGATCGCCGACAAGCAGGATCGCGACGTCGCGACCGACGAGCTCAAGGCGACCGTCCTCGAGCAGCTCACCGAGCGGTTCTCCGACCGCCTCGGCCAGGTGGGGGCCGCGTTCAAGTCGCTGACCAAGAAGGTCGTGCGCCAGCGCATCCTCACCGACCACTTCCGGATCGACGGCCGCGGCACGCGGGACATCCGCGCGCTGTCCGCCGAGGTCGAGGTCATCCCGCGCGCCCACGGCTCGGCGCTGTTCGAGCGCGGTGAGACCCAGATCCTCGGCGTGACCACGCTCGACATGGTCAAGATGGCCCAGCAGATCGACTCGCTCGGGCCCGAGACCAGCAAGCGCTACATGCACCACTACAACTTCCCGCCGTACTCCACCGGTGAGACCGGTCGCGTGGGGTCGCCCAAGCGTCGCGAGATCGGCCACGGCGCGCTCGCCGAGCGCGCGCTCATGCCGGTCCTGCCGAGCGTCGAGGAGTTCCCCTACGCGATCCGCCAGGTCTCCGAGGCGCTCAGCTCCAACGGCTCCACCTCCATGGGCTCCGTCTGCGCCTCGACGCTGTCGCTGCTCAACGCGGGTGTGCCGCTCAAGGCCCCCGTCGCGGGTATCGCGATGGGCCTGGTCTCCGACGAGATCACGAACGAGGCCGGTGAGTCGGAACGACGTTTTGTCGCGCTGACGGACATCCTCGGGGCCGAGGACGCCTTCGGCGACATGGACTTCAAGGTCGCCGGCACGGGCATGTTCGTCACCGCGCTCCAGCTCGACACCAAGCTCGACGGCATCCCGTCCGAGGTGCTGGCCGGCGCGCTGACCCAGGCCCGCGAGGCCCGGCTCACCATCCTCGACGTGATGGCCGAGGCGATCGACGAGCCCGACGAGCTCAGCCCGTTCGCGCCCCGCATCATCGCGATCAAGGTCCCGGTCGACAAGATCGGCGAGGTCATCGGGCCCAAGGGCAAGATGATCAACTCGATCACCGAGGAGACCGGCGCGTCCGTCTCGATCGAGGACGACGGCACCGTGTACATCGGGGCCACGGACGGCGAGTCGGCCCAGGCCGCGATCGACAAGATCAACGCCATCGCCAACCCGCAGCTGCCCAAGGTCGGGGAGCGCTTCCTCGGTACGGTCGTGAAGACCGCCCCGTTCGGCGCCTTCCTCTCGCTGCTGCCGGGCCGCGACGGTCTGGTCCACATCTCCAAGCTGGGCCAGGGCAAGCGCGTCGGCAAGGTCGAGGACGTGGTCAACGTCGGCGACAAGATGCAGGTCGAGATCGCCGACATCGACAACCGCGGCAAGATCAGTCTCGTCCCGGTCGGTGACGACTCGGACGGCGGAGCCGACGCGGACTCCGGCACCGACGACTGAGACCCCGCCGGTCCGCCCGCCCACGGCGCCCGGCACCCCACGAGGCACGCACCCCGCGCGCGGGGTGCGTGCCTCGTTCGTCGACAGAAGGGAAGGACCGTGAACCCGACGATCCGCGTGGACCGGTCGATCCCGGGCGTGCGTGTGGTGACCGAGGACCTACCGTGGTGCCACACCGCGGCGGTCGGTGTCTGGATAGGGTCCGGATCCGCGGACGAGGGCCCCGGGGAACACGGCGCCGCGCACTTCCTGGAGCACGTCCTGTTCAAACGCACCAGCTCGGCGTCCGGTCTGGAGTTGTCCCAGCGTATCGACCTGCTGGGTGGTGACCTCAACGCCTTCACGGGACGCGAGCACACCTGCTATCACGTCCACGTCCCCGCCGAGGGGCTGGACACCGCGGTGGACGTCCTGGTGGACGTCGTCGCCAACGGGTCCTGTGACCCCGCCGACGTCGAGATCGAGCGTGACGTCGTGCTCGACGAGCTCGCCGGCCGTGCGGACGACCCGGAGGACCTCGCCTGCGAACTGGTCGCCACCGCGGCCCTCGGTAGCGACCCACTCGCCCGCCCGATCATCGGGACCGAGGAGTCGGTGGAAGCACTGGACGCCGAGACCTTACGGGCATTCCACCGACGCATGCTCGGTGCCGGCGACGTCGTTGTCGCGGCGGCCGGGCGTCTCGACCACGACGCCCTCGTGCGCCGGATCGCCGCCGGGCCACTGGCGGCGGCGGTCTCCCGCCACGGATTGTCGCGGGACGGCGCCGATCTCGGGACCGCGACCGGCGGTGGCGACACCGGACCGGGCGCGGGGGTCCCCGGGTGGCCGGCGACGTCCGTGCTCACCGGTGAGGACGACGACTCCGAACAGGCGTTGATCGCCCTCGCCCGCAGAACCCCGGCCCGTGATCACCGGGACCGGGCCGCGGCGCAGGTCGGCACCGCGGTTCTCGGCGGGGGACTGAGCTCCCGGTTGTTCCAACGCATCCGCGAGGAGCTCGGTCTGGCATACACGGTCTACGCGGGGATGGACCAGTTCCGGCCGACCGGTCTGCTCACGGTGGTGGCCGGCGCCCCGGTCGACCGGGTGGACGCACTGTGCGACGAGGTGGGCGAGGTCGTGTCCGGGATGCTGGCCGCGCCGCCCGCCGCCGACGAGGTGGGTCGGGCGATCGGCCACCTCACGGGGTCGATCAGGCTCGGGTTGGACGATCCACTCTCCCGCATGACGCGGATCGGTCGACACCTCCTGGACCGCGACACGGTGGTCCCCGTCGAGGAATCGGTGGCCAGGCTCCGTCGGGTCACCCGCGACGAGGTCGCCGCCTACTGGACCGACGAGTCCGCCCCGTGGTGTCTGGCGGCGGTCGGCCCCGGGATGCCCGGCGACGGCGCGGCTGGACTGCTCGGGCGCGTTGGCGGATAGGCTGGACGGGCTCGACGAGGACCACGTGAGGAGACGATGACGGTGACGAAGGTCGGAGTGCTCGGCGCACGCGGCAAGGTGGGGACGGCGATCTGTGAGGCCGTCCGTGACGCGGAGGACCTCGAACTCGTCGCGGAGGTCGACCAAGGCGATCCGCTGGACGCGCTCGTCGACTCCGGTGCCGAGGTCGTGGTGGACTTCACCCACCCGGACGTGGTGATGGACAACCTCGAGTACTGCGTGGCCAACGGCATCCACGCGGTGGTCGGCACCACCGGGTTCACCGAGGACCGTCTCACCACCCTCAGGGGGTGGCTGGAGGACAGTCCCGGGACCGGTGTACTGGTCGCGCCGAACTTCGCCATCGGCGCCATTCTGATGATGCGGTTCGCGGTCCAGGCCGCGAAGTACTTCCCGTCCGCCGAGATCGTCGAGCTGCATCATCCCAACAAGGCCGACGCGCCGTCGGGGACGGCCCACCGCACCGCCGCCATGATGGCGGCGGCTCGCCGGGAGGCGGGGCTCGGGCCGTCGCCCGATGCCACGTCCACGGAACTCGACGGGGCCCGCGGCGCCGACGTCGACGGGATCCGCGTGCACTCGGTGCGACTGTCGGGTCTCGTCGCCCACCAAGAGGTGCTGCTCGGGACGCAGGGGGAGACCCTCACCCTCCGGCACGACTCGCTGGACCGCACGTCGTTCGCGCCCGGGGTGCTTCTGGGGGTCCGCTCGATCGCCGGGGCCCCGGGCCTGACCGTCGGGCTCGACTCCTTCATGGACCTCTAGGACCACCGCCGTGGAGCGCATCGTCAAGCCCCTGGTCATGGCCCTCACGGCGCTGGGCCTGGTCGTGGCCTTCGGGTACCTGCTGTACCTCGGCTGGTCGATGGTCAGCGCCTCCGACTATCTGGCCGTGCGCGGGCTCGGGGCGGGGATCATCCTGCTCACCGGCGTCGGCGCCTGGGCAACCTGGGCCATCGTCCGCAACGGTCTCGAACTCCAGAGGATCTCGGCCGCCGCCGCGGCGGAAGGGATCGAGCTCGATGTCGCGGACATGGAGCGACGCCCCTCCGGTCGGCTCCAGCATGACGCGGCGGACGCGCTGTTCGACCGGGTCAGCGCCGAGTACCAGGCCGCCCCCGATGACTGGCGGACGACCTACCGGCTGGCGCGGGCCTACGACCACGCCGGCGACCGCGTCCGCGCCCGGGAGGTCATGAAGGCCGCCATCGGGCTGCGCGAGACGGAACTCACCTCGGGGAAGGGGCTGGGATGAGCACGGTACTGGTCGTGCACCACGCCCCGTCACCACGCCTGCGACGCATTCTCGAAGCACTCGTCACCGGTCTCGACCATCCCGAACTCGAAGGGATCGCGGTCGAGTCCGTCCCCGCGTTGGCCACCACCGACGACCACGTGCTGCGTGCCGACGGCTATGTCCTGCTCACCCCGGCCAATTTCGGATACATGTCCGGCGCGCTCAAGCACTTCTTCGACCGCACCTACTACACCTGCGAGGGAGCGGTGGCAGGCCGGCCGTACGCCCTGTGCGTGCACGGGGACAACGACACCGCGGGAGCGGTCACCTCGGTCGAACGGATCGCCACCGGCTGGGGACTGCAGGCCGTCGCCCCCGCAGTCCGGTTGACCGGCGAACCCGGACGCCAGGATCTCGACACCGCCGCCGAGGTCGCGGCCACCGTCGCCGCACATCTGCTCGGCTGAACCGCCGGGCACATCACCGAAGGAGTCCCACGATGTCCGAGCTCGTCCGGCGGCAGGTCCGCCTGGTCGCGCACACCGAGTTCATCCCGCCCGACGAGGTCGAGTGGGAGACGGACGCCGAAGGCGGATCCGCGCTGGCCGAGTTCGCGGGGCGGGCCTGCTACCAGAGCTGGGAGAAGCCGAATCCGCGCACCGCGACCAACGCCGGGTATCTGCGGCACATCCTCGAGGTCGGGCACCTGTCGGTGTTCGAGCACGCGAGTGTGTCGTTCTACATCACCGGGATCTCCCGCTCGTGCACCCACGAACTGATCCGGCACCGGCACTTCTCCTACAGCCAGTTGTCCCAGCGCTTCGTCCCCGAGCACGACTCGAAGGTGGTGCCCCCACCGGCGATAGCGGACGATCCCGAGCTCGTCGAGATCTTCCGGCGCGCGACCGACGCCTCCCGTGACGCCTACGCGGAGATGTTGGCGAAACTCGAGGACAGGTTCGCGGACGTACCCAACCCCATGCTGCGGCACAAGCAGGCCCGGCAGGCCGCCCGCTCCGTGCTACCGAACGCCACCGAGACCCGGATCGTCGTGACGGGGAACTACCGCTCGTGGCGCCACTTCATCGGGATGCGCGCCACCGAGCACGCCGACACCGAGATCCGGGGCCTGGCGATCGACGTACTCCGTCGTCTCCGCGAGGCGGCGCCGGCGGTGTTCTCGGACTTCGAGATCGCCACGCTGGAGGACGGCTCGGAGATCGCGGTCAGCCCCTACGTTCTCGAGGGATGACGACGCCCCCAGGGTGGGAATCGGGGTCTGCCGGGTACTGCGGGTAGTCTGGGAGACCATGACACACGTGACCACCGGGGGCCCTGTCGGCCGGCAAGCGCCGACCGACCGTGGCCGGGCCCCCGCCGATACAGGGCGCCCCGCGCCGTTCGGCACGGTCGTCACGGCGATGGTGACCCCGTTCGGGTCCGACGGTTACGTCGATCTGAAGGCCGTCGCACGTGTCGCGCGGCATCTCGTGGACTCGGGGTGCGACGGTCTCGTCGTCTCCGGCACCACGGGGGAATCGCCCACCACCACCGACGCGGAGAAGATCGCGGTCCTCGAGACCGTCCTCGCCGAAGTGGGGGACCGGGCGACGATCGTCGCGGGTGTCGGTACGTACGACACCGCGCACTCGGTGCACGCGGCCAAGCAGGCCGCTGCCTCCGGGGCGCACGGACTGCTCGTGGTGACGCCGTACTACTCGAAGCCCACCCAGGCAGGTCTGGACGTCCACTTCCGGACGATCGCCGACGCGACCGACCGGCCCGTGATGCTCTACGACATCCCGCCGAGATCGGTGGTCCCCATCCAGGCGGACACCCTGATCGGTCTGTCCGACCACCCGAACATCGTGGCGGTCAAGGACGCGAAGGGCGACTTCCACGACGCCGTCACCGTCATGTCCCACTGCGACCTCGTCTACTACTCGGGGGACGACCAACTCAACCTCCCGTGGCTGGCCGTCGGAGCGACCGGGTTCGTCAGCGTGATCGGCCATGTGGCCGCGTCACGGCTGGTCGACCTGCGCCGTGCGTACCTGAGTGGCGACATCGAGACGGCACGACGTATCAACCTCGGACTCCTCCCTCTCTTCGACGCCCAGCGGGCGCTCGGAGGTGTGTCGATGTCCAAAGCAGCACTAGAACTTCTCGGGGTCCCGGCCGGTGTGCCGCGACTCCCGCAGTTACCACCAACCGACGAGCAGCGAGACGCCCTCGCGGCGCTGCTGCACAGAGCAGGAGTCACCAGATGACGGAAAGTACCTCCACCGGCCGCGGACGCGGCCGCACCCGACGTGCCGCAGGACGGCCCTCGGGAGAGCCGGCGGCCACGGCCGCCGTGCAGTTCACCGAGCCCACCCCGGTAGCCGACGCCCCCGCCGCAGACGCGGGGCAGGGACGCTCCGATCGGACCAAGGGTAGGCAGGACCAGCCCCAGCAGGGTAGGAACCAGCAGGGCGACGGCCCGAAGGACAGCGGCCAGAAAGACAGTGGCCCGAAGGACAGCGGCCCGAAGGACAGCGGCCAGAAGGACTCGCCCAAGGGCGGATCGCGTGGCCGGGGCAGGGGGTCGTCCTCGGGCGCCAAGGGCGGATCGTCGGGCGGCGACCAGAACGGCGGCCAGAACGGCGGCCAGAACTCGGGCGGCCAGAAGGGCGGTCGTGGTCGCAGCGGACGCGGCCGCGGTCGCGGCGACACCTCCACCGCCGAGTTCGGTGGTGTGAAGACCATGCAGGGCGGCGACATGACGGTCCGCCTGCCCAGCCCACCCAAGCCCCGCAAGGGTGCGCTGCGCATGGTGGCGCTCGGCGGCGTCACGGAGATCGGCCGCAACATGATGACCTTCGAGTACGACTCGAAGCTGCTCATCGTCGACTGCGGCGTCCTCTTCCCGAGCTCGACCGAGCCCGGCGTCGACCTCATCCTCCCGGACTTCGGCCACATCGAGGACCGCCTGGACCAGGTCGAGGCGCTCGTGCTGACCCACGCCCACGAGGACCACATCGGGGCGATCCCGTTCCTGCTCAAGCTGCGCCCGGACATCCCGGTCATCGGATCGCGGTTCACGCTCGCGCTGGTGGCCGCGAAGTGCCGCGAGCACCGCATCAAGCCGGTCTTCCGCGAGGTCGACGAGTCCAGCGTGAGCACCCTGGGCAAGTTCGAGGTGCGCTACTTCGACGTCAACCACTCGATCCCCGAGTGCCTCGGCCTGGTCATCCGCGCCGGTGGCCAGTCGGTGATGATGACGGGCGACATCAAGCTCGACCAGCTGCCCACGGACAAGCGCCCCACCGACCTGCCCAAGATGGGGCGATTCGGTGACGAGGGCATCGACCTGCTGCTGATGGATTCGACCAACGCCACCACTCCGGGGGTCAGTCGCTCGGAGTCGGAGATCGGTCCCGCGCTCCAGCGGCTCATCTCCGACGCGCGTCAGCTCGTCGTGGTGGCCTGCTTCGCCTCCAACGTCTACCGCGTCCAGTCCGTCATCGCGGCCGCCGCCGCGAGCGGTCGCAAGGTCGCGCTCACCGGTCGGTCGATGATCCGGAACATGGAGATCGCCCTCGAGATGGGCCTGCTCACCGATCCGAACAAGGTGATCGTGGACATGGACACGGCCGCCAAGCTCCCGTCGGAGAAGGTCGTCGTCATGACGACCGGGACCCAGGGTGAGTCCATGGCGGGGCTCTCCCGGATGGCCCGCCGCGAGCACCGGCAGATCAACCTCTCCGAGGGCGACACCGTGCTGTTCTCCTCGTCGATCGTGCCGGGCAACGAGGAGCCCGTCTTCAGCGTGCAGAACAGCCTGTCCCAGATGGGTGTGAACGTGGTGACCAGCCGCGAGGCCAACATCCACGTCTCCGGCCACGGGGACGCGGGCGAGCTGCTCTTCGTCTACAACGCCGTACGACCGAAGAACGCCATGCCGGTGCACGGTGAATGGCGGCACCTGCGCGCCAACAAGGCCCTGGCGATCGCCACCGGGGTGCCGGAGGAGAACGTCGTCCTCGCGCAGAACGGCGTCGTGGTCGACCTCGTGGACGGCAAGGCGTCCGTGGTCGGTCAGATCCCGGTCGGCAACCTGTACGTCGACGGCCTGTCCACCGGCGACGTCGGCGACACGGTCCTCGCGGACCGCACCGCGCTCGGCGAGGACGGCTTCATCGTCGCGACAGTCGTGGTGGACCCGCGTACCGGCCGGCCGGTGAGCAAGCCCCAGATCATCGGCAAGGGCTTCACCGACGAACCCGGCGCACTCGACCCGGTCGTCGAACTCGTGGAGAACGCCCTGTGGGACCTGGCCGGCGAGGGCGAGACCGATCCGTACCGCCTCGCCCAGGCCGTGCGACGCGTGGTCGGTCGGTGGGTGTCGGACAAGTGGCGCCGCAAGCCGATGATCGTGCCCACGGTCATCACCTCCGCCGTCGCGCAGGGCTGAGTCCGGTGAGTCCCGGCCGTCCGACCCTCGCGCAGCGGGAGCGCAGCGCTCTCGTGGAGAGCATGCGTGCCACCGGGCCCGACGCCCCGACGCTGTGCGAGGGCTGGACGACCAGGGACCTGGCCGCACACCTCGTCGTGCGGGAGTACCGCCCCGACGCCGCGGCGGGGATCGTCGTCCCCGCCCTCGCGGACCGCATGGAGCACCTGCGCCTGCGGGAGGCCGAGCGCCCGTGGGAGGACCTGCTCGACACGATCGCCGGGGGAGCCCCCTGGTACTCACCGCTGCGCTACGCGGACCGGGTCGCGAACCTGGCCGAGTACCTCGTCCACCACGAGGACGTGCGCAGGGGGCGCCCCGGGTGGGCGCCCCGCGAGTTCGAGGTGGACGACCTCGAGCGGGTCTGGTCCCTCGCCACGACTGTGGCGAAGACTTTCCTGCGCAAGGTCGGCGCCCGCGTCGACCTGCGCACCCCGGCCCACGTGGGATCGGCCACGATCGCGTCGGTCTCGACGGGCGCGGCGCTCGCCCCGCTGGTGAGCATCACGGCGGATCCCGTCGAGTTCCTCCTGTGGACGTTCGGTCGCGACGAGGTCGAGATCGACATCTCCGGTGCCCAGCGGGGGATCGACGCGCTCGAAGCCGTCCCACGCGGCATCTGAACCACCCCACCCCCGTGTGGCTGCTGTTACCAGTGGTGCTCCAGACGATAGAGTGACGGCCATGGCATCCAGCTCGAGCACGCGCTCCACCCGTGCCCCCGGCGGCCGACGTCCGGCTTCGACCTCGGGAGCACAGCGATCGACCAAACCCGCCCCGTCGTCGTCGCGGGGTGGCGGTTCCCGTCGCGGTGCGGTCGTCTCGACCCCCAAGAAGGGGACCCGCAGCGGTCCTCGTACCGCCGTCCCGGCGCCGGAACGCACCACGGGTGCGTTCGGTGCCGTGGGGCGTGGGCTGCGCGGAGGGTGGTCCGCGATGGCGAAGGGTGTCGGCCACGGGGTCCGTGGCCTCGGGGGTGGGGACGACGACGACAAGGTGGTCCCGCCGCACCGCCGTGACGGTCTCGGCCTGATCCTCATCGGCGTGGCGATCGTGTTCGTCGGCGCCGTGTGGTTCGGCGCGGCCGGCCCGATCGGCCACTGGATCGACACCGGGATCCGGACAGTGGTCGGCACCCCCGGTGCCCTCCTGCCGCTCCTGCTGGGCGGATGGGGCGTGCTCGTCATGGCCCGCGAACCCCGTCCTGACGTGCACTCGCGGTGGCTGGTCGGAACGACCGTCGCCGCTCTCGGTGTGCTCGGACTGTGGCACCTGGGGTCCGGCTCGCCGACCGATCCCGACGGGGTGCGGTCCGGCGCCGGGGTGCTCGGCCGGATCGTCGGTGGAACGCTCGAGGCCGGCCTGTCCGTCTTCGTCGCGGTACCGCTCCTCGTGCTGCTCGTCGCGTTCGGGATCCTGGTGATGGTGGGGCGGCCCGCGCGCGAGATCCCCGGCATCGTCCGTGGGTTCTTCGGCTGGGACGGCAGCGGCGACATCGTCGACCACGACTACGTCGATTCCGACGAGGACTGGGACGACGAGATGACGACGGCCTACCCGATCGCGGAGACGACGCGGGCGTCCGA
>NZ_JAALDT010000219.1:0-1168 GCF_014144995.1 Dietzia sp. DQ11-71
CGGGGGTCGGCGCGGGCGCCGGGGCGGCCGGCTGCTGTGCCGTACCCGAGCCGCCGGTGGCGGCGCCGGAGGACTTGCCGGACTCGTCGGCGGCCTTGCGCGCCTTCTCGAGATCCTTGGTGAGCTCCTCCACCCGCTGGCGGAGGTCCTCGTTGTCCGAAACGAGTTCCGCGAGCTCCGTCTCGACCAGGTCGAGGAACTGGTCGACCTCGTCCTCGTTGTAGCCCCGCTTGCCGATCGGCGGCTTGGAGAACGCGACGTTGTGCACATCGGCTGGAGTCAACGGCATGGGATACCCCTCGTGGTCGTCTCGGGTGCCGGCCCGGCGTTGTCGCACCGGACCCGCGACTTCATTACTACCTTAACGGTGGCCAATCTAGTCACAATCGGCCCGCGCGTCACCAGCGGCCGCAACGGGGCCTCACGCCACGCTCATCATGAGGCCACGCAGGATCACCTGGATGACGATGATGATGACGAAGAGCACCAGCACCGACAGGTCCAGCGAGATCTGTCCCAGGCGCACGGGCTTGATGACCTTCCGCAGCGCCTTGACCGGCGGGTCCGTGACGGTGAACAGCCACTCCAATACCACGGCGAGGACGCCACGGGGGCTCCACCCGCGGGAGAACGAGGCGATCATCTCGACCACGATCCTGGCGAGGAGCATGTACCAGAAGATCTGGGTGATGATGTAGAGGACCAGCAGGATTTCACGCACGGTGTAACCCTACTGGCCCGCGACGTCGCGCCGTCACCGGCGTCCTGTCGGCCGTGGTCAACGGGGTCGGCTGCGTCAGCGCCGGAAGGCGCCGTTGACGGCGTCGCGGACCTCGGCCTCGGTGAGGTCCATGCCGGCGGGCTGCAGGAGGAAGGTCCGCTCGCGGTCGGCGACCTTCTCCATGCGGCCGTCGAGGCCGAAGACGAGTCCGGCGGCGAAGTCCACCATGCGGCGCGCATCCCCGGAGGCCATGGTCGAGAGGTCCAGCACGACGGCGCGGCCGGCGCGGAAGTGCTCGCCGAGGCTCTTGCCGTCGCCGAAGCCGCGGGGGCGCTCCACAACGGTCTCGGGCACGGTCACCAGTCCGTCCTCCACGAAGTCCTCCTCGGGCGCGAGCGCGACGGCGCCGCGGGTGGCGGGAACGCCGCGCAGGGTGGCGCGGGCCCC
>NZ_JAALDT010000021.1:0-6200 GCF_014144995.1 Dietzia sp. DQ11-71
ACGGGCCCGGGGTCGCGCACCGGGTGATGCGCACCCCGAGGTCGTCGGTGTCCTCGACGAGTTCGGTGTCGAGGTCCCAGATCACCTCGACGTGGTCGGAGATGAAGCCGACCGGGCACACCACGACGTCACGTATCCCCTGATGCGTCGCGAGGTCCCGGACGTGGTCCACGACGTCCGGTTCGAGCCACGGCACGCTCGGTGGCCCCGACCGGGACTGCCACACGACGTCGTACTCGTCCACCCCGGCCGCCGCGGCGACGAGACGCGCGGCATCGTTGACCTGACGGCTGTAGAGGTGACCGCCGAGTCTCTTGGGGCCGGCGGTGGCGTCGGCGGTGGTCGGGACGGAGTGTGCGGTGAACACCAGTCGGGGTTCTCCCCCCGTACCGACCCCGGCACCGTCGGAGTCGGCGTCGCGGGCCAGCTGCCGCGCGTCCTCGAGGGCACGTGACAGGTCGGCGGCGAAGCGCTCGACGAACTTCGGGTGGTCGTGGAACTGTCCCAGGCGCACGAGCGTGGGAGCGTTCTCGACCGCGCCCCGTGCCCGCTCGATGTCCTCGTGGTACTGCCCGCACCCGGAGTATCCACCCCATGCCGAGGTGACGAACACCGCCGCGGTGCGGACGCCGTCGTCCATCATCCGCATGAGGGTGTCCTCGAGGTACGGGGTCCAGTTGCGGTTGCCGAAGTAGACGGGCAGGTCGCGGCCGCGGCGGGCCAGTTCGGCCTCGACATTGGCGATGATCTCGCGGTTGAGGTCGTTGATCGGGCTGCGGCCGCCCAGGTGGCGGTAGTGGGTGGCCACCTCCTCGAGGCGCTCCTGCGGGATCCCCCGGCCCCGGGTGACGTTCTCCAGGAACGGGATCACGTCCTCCTGTCCCTCGGGCCCGCCGAACGAGAGTACGAGCAGGGCGTCGACCTGCCCCACGGTGTCGTCCGTCGCTCCGGTCATGTCACTTCTCCTGTCCGCTGAACGAGACCGTCCCCGCGCCGCCGTCCGCGTAGATCACCGTGCCGGTCGTGGCGGTCATGAGGTCCGAGAGCAGGGCGACGGCCGTCGTGGCCACCGCGGTGGGGTCGTCGACGTCCCATCCCAGCGGGGCCCGCCGGTCCCACTCGTCCTGCATCTGGTCCAGTTCGCCACCGGGTCCGAGGGCCTCCCCCGCGATCGCCTTCGCCGCGAGCGTCTTGACGGGCCCGGCCGCGATGAGGTTCGAGCGGATCCCCTCGGGACCCAGGTCACGGGCGACGTACCGGTTGACCGCCTCGAGCGCGTTCTTGGCGACCGACATCCAGTTGTAGAACGGCATGGAGAACCGCGGGTCGAAGTCCAGGCCGATGATCGACGCACCGCGGTTCAGCAGGGGGCGTACCGCCTTGGCCAGCGAGGCGTAGGAGTAGGCGGAGACCTCGAGCGCGACGGCCACGTCTTTCCAGGGCGCGTCGAGGAAGGGATCCCCGAGACAACTGGGCGGCGCGAATCCGATCGAGTGCACGACGCCGTCCACCGAGTCGGCGTGCTCCCGCACCCGGTCGGCCAGCGCGGCCAGGTCGTCCTCACTCTGGACGTCCAACTCGATCACCGGGGGACGTTCGGGCAGGCGCTTGGCGATGGCCCTGACCAACGACGGGCGACCGAAGGCCGTGAGGATGACCTGCGCACCGTGCAGTTGGCAGTGCTTGGCGATGTGGAAGGCGATGGAGGCGTCGGTGATGACGCCCGTGACGAGGATCGTCTTACCGGAGAGCAGCCCGGAGCTGGTCTCCACCTTCTCGCCCGTGTCGGTCTGGCTCATGTCAGTGCCCCATTCCCATTCCGCCGTCGACCGGGATCACGGCCCCGGAGATGTAGCCGGCGTCGTCACCGGCGAGAAAACTCACGATCCCGGCCACGTCTCCGGCCGACCCCTTGCGTCCGAGCGGGATCGCGGCGATCGCCTGCTCCTGCGTCTTGTCGTCGAGCCCGGCGGTCATGTCGGTGTCGATGAAACCCGGCGCCACGACGTTCGCGGTGATGCTGCGGGACCCGAGTTCGCGGGTGAGCGAGCGCGCCATGCCGACCAGCCCGGCCTTCGACGAGGCGTAGTTCACCTGCCCCGCGGTGCCCGACTGCCCGACCACCGAACCGATGAAGATCAGGCGACCGAACCGGGCCCGCAACATCCCGCGGGAGGCACGCTTGGCCACCCGGAACGCGCCCGAGAGGTTGGCGTCCACCACGCTGGTGAACTGCTCGTCCTTCATCCGCATGAGCAGGGTGTCATCGGTGGTCCCCGCGTTGGAGACCACCACCTCCACCGGGCCGTACTCGGCCTCGACGGCGGTGAAGGCGGCGTCGACCGAGTCGGGGTCGGTCACATCGCACTGCACCCCGAAGAGCCCTTCGGGGGCCCCGGACCCGCGGTGGGTGACGGCGACGCGGTGGCCGTCGGCATGGAGCCGCTCGGCCACCGCCCGCCCGATCCCGCGGTTACCTCCGGTCACGAGGACCGTTCGGGGGGTGGTGCCGGGCGTGCTCTCGGAAACCATGTCCCCCACCCTAGCGAGCCGGGGCGGGCGGTCCGGCGCTGGTCCGCACTCGTGTCCCGGTCGGTGTCACGGGATCCGCCGGTGCGCGGTCAGTGACCCGGCCGCCGCGAGCATGGCCAGCAGGGTGCCGATGACGAGCCAGGGCCGGGAGGCGTCGGCCTTCTTCCACTCGTAGCCGATCTGTTCCTCGAGGGTGCGGTACACGGAGTCGAGCTCCTCGAGACTGGAGGCGGTGAAGAAGTCGCCCCCGGAGATGTCGGCGATCTGTCGCAGGGACGCGTCGTCGACGGGCACGGGCTGCGGTCTGCCCTGGATGTCGACGGTGCCGTACAGGGTGCCGAACGAGATGGTGGAGACGGGGATGCCGGCTTCCGAGGCCCGTTCGGCGGCGGTGAACGCGCCCCGCTCCTCGGTGGGGTCGGCGGGGACGGTCTCCTTGCCGTCGGAGAGCAGGACGATCCTCGCCGGGGGTGCCTGGTCAGGTCCGCCCAGGCTCTCGGTGAACGTGGTGATCGCCTGGGTGGCGGTGTAGATGGCCTCCCCTGTGGCGGTGCGCTCGTCGAGCCTGAGTCGCTCGACCGCGCGGACCACCGGTCCCCGGTCCGTGGTGGGGGCGACGAGCATCGAGGCGGTGCCCGCGTAGGAGACCAGGCCCAGGTTGACGCCCTGGGTGAGGTTGTTCGCGAAGGTCGTGGCGGCCTGCTGTGCGGCCTCGAGTCGCGACGGGGAGACGTCGGTGGCCTCCATGGACAGGGACACGTCGACGACGAGCATGACGGTCGCCCGGTTACGTGGAACCTTCTGTTCTCGCTGTGGGCCGGCGAGGGCCACCACGAGGGTGAGCAGTGACAGCACCAGGAGCACGGCCGGGACGTGCGTGAACCAGCGGCGTCCTCGGCGATCGACGGTCCGGAGGACCCCGAAGTTGCCGAACCGCACGGTCCGGCGCTTCTTGGACCGCAGCGCGATGACGTATCCCACGGCGAGTGCCAGTGGAACGACCAGCAGGATCAGCCAGAGCGGATGCTGGAACTCGGACAGGCTCATCGCGTCGCCACCTCCTGCGTGCCGGGCCGGTCGTCGGGGAGGTCGCGGACGAGATTGTCGCCGGTCGGCAGGCCGCCCTGGCGGCGCACACCGACGAAGTCGATGACGTCACGGATCCAGTCACGGTCGGTCCGCAGGGCGAGGACGGGTGCGCCGCACCGCCGGAGCGCGGAGTGGACGCGGTCGCGGTGCTCACCGGCGGTTCGGCGGTAGTCGGCGGCGAGCGCGTCGTCGACGTCGAGTTCGAGGACCTCCCCGGTGGCGGGATCCTGCAGCAGGGCGGCGCCCACGGCCGGGAGTGCGATGTCGAGTGGGTCCGCCACGTGGACGGCGAGGAACTCGTGGCGGGTGCCCAGGACGCGCAGCGACCGTTCCCAGTCCACCTCGGACAGGAAGTCGGAGATCACCACCACCAGGCCGTGCCGGCGAGCGGCGTTCCGGACGGCGTGGAGGCAATCGTCGAGCGAGCCCCCCGGCGTGACGCGTGGTGTCGACCGCGCCACCTCCTCCAGTAGGCGTCGGACGTGGTCCCGTCCGCCGGTCGCCCGCAGGACGCGTGGGCGTCCGTCCCCGGTGAGGACCATGCCGACCCGGCTACCACCGCCCGCCGAGAGGAAGCCGACGGTGGCGACGGCGGCCTCGACCAGTCGCCGCTTGGCCCCGTACCGGCCCTCCACGTCGAGGCTCGGCGAGAGGTCGACGACCAGCCACGTCTCGAGTTCGCGGTCGGCGATGGTCTGACGGATGTGCGGGACGGTGGTCCTGGCGGTGACGGACCAGTCCATCGTTCGGACGTCGTCCCCGGGTTCGTAGGCCCGCGCCTCCCCGGGCTCGGTGCCCGGCCCGGGCAGCAGTCCGCGGTGGTCGCCGTTGAGTACCCCGTCGAGACGGCGCGTGACGAGCAGTTCCAGCTGGGCCAGGGCCGCACGGGACGACGCGTCGACGGGGTCGTCGCGTCTGCCCTCGTCCGCGGCGGTCACCGTGACGGCGGCGGGCCGGCCTGGGCGGGAACCGCGCTGATCTGTGGGAGCGGTACGGCTTCGAGCACGCGTCGCACCACGGTGTCGGCGGTGACCTCGTCGGCCAGCGCGTCATAGGTCAGCACGAGACGGTGCCGGAGGACGGCCGGCAGGACGTCGATCACGTCCTGCGGCACCACGTAGTCGCGTCCCCGCACCAGGGCGAGCGCACGGGCTGCGGTGACGGCCCCGAGCGTCGCACGGGGAGAGGCGCCGTAGGAGAGCCACCGCGCCACGTCCTCCAGCCCGTGCCGTGCGGGTTCGCGGGTGGCCACCGTGACGCGGACGACGTAGTCGACCAACGCGTGATGGACGAACACCTCGCGGACGGCCTTCTGCAACCGGATGAGGGCGTCGACGCCGAGGACCCGCGTGGGTTCCGGCGGGGTCGAGCCCATCCGGTAGACGATCTCGCGTTCTTCCTCCGGGGTGGGGTAGTCCATGACGAGCTTGAACAGGAAGCGGTCCCGTTGTGCCTCCGGCAGCTGGTAGACACCCTCGCTCTCGATGGGGTTCTGCGTGGCCATGACGAGGAATGGGCTGGGCATGGGGAAGGTCTGCCCGCCGATCGAGACGTGCCCCTCGGCCATGACCTCGAGCAGCGCGGACTGGACCTTGGCGGGTGCACGGTTGATCTCGTCCGCGAGCACGAAGTTCGCCAGGATGGGGCCGAGCTCGACATCGAACTGCTCGCGGCCCTGCCGGTAGATGCGGGTGCCGACGATGTCTGCGGGGACGAGGTCCGGGGTGAACTGGAGCCGCCGGAAACTCCCGCCCACGACGGTGGCGAAGGTCTCCACGGTGAGGGTCTTGGCCACGCCCGGGACGCCCTCGAGCAGGATGTGACCCCGCGAGAGGAGGCCGACGAGGATCATCTCGATCAGTCGGTCCTGGCCCACCACGACCTTCTTGACCTCGTAGACCGCTCGCTCGAGGAGACGTGCGTCCTCCGCGGCCGTCGACGCGCTCACGGGGGGCTCGCCGGGACGGCTCGACTGTTCGGGATGGGGATCGCTCACCGCGGAGGGCTCCTTCGCGTGGTCGGGTGTTCCGGGCGCCCTGCCGGGGCCGTCCGAACGGGTTGGGGACGACAGTACCGGTGCCGCGGTCAGACCAACCGGACCACCATCGGCGAGATCCCGGCCATCCGCACCGGCGAGATCTTCACGACGTCACCGGACTGGGGTGCCTCGACCATGCGGCCGTCGCCGAGGTACAGGGCCACGTGGCCGGGCCAGAACAGCATGTCGCCCCGCTGTCGCGTGGCCACCGGGAACTGCGGCCCGGCGGTGTACTGGTAGCCGGTGTAGTGCGGGAGCGCCTTGCCGATCCCGGCGAACGCGTAGATCATCAACCCCGAACAGTCGAAGCCGATCTTGTTGTAGTCACCGTGCCAGTCGGCGACCCCGCCGTCGCGGATGCCACGGGTGGGCCCGTTGGCATCGCCGCCTCCCCACGCGTACGGCATCCCGAGCTGGGAGAGGGCGCGGTTGACGACGGTCTCCACGCGAGCACTGTTCGAGGGGGTCCCGGCATTCCCGCCCTGGCCGGCGCCCGGCCCGGGCGCCGCCGGCCCCTGGGCGATCGAGCCGAAGTCGGCCC
>NZ_JAALDT010000220.1:0-3122 GCF_014144995.1 Dietzia sp. DQ11-71
CCGGGCGTGCCACGCCGCCTCGGCCACGCCCTGGCGCATGCCCGCCGCCGCGCCGAGCACGCAGTCCAGGCGGGTCCGGCCGACCATCTCGATGATCGTGCGCACCCCGCGGCCGGGTTCGCCGACCATCCAGCCGAGCGTGCCGTCGAACTCCACCTCCGAGGACGCGTTGGACTTGTTGCCCAGCTTGTCCTTGAGACGCTGCACGAGGAACGGGTTCTGCTCGCCGCCGGGCAGGACCCGCGGGACGAGGAAGCAGCTCAGGCCGGCCGGCGCCTGCGCCAGGACGAGGAACGCGTCCGACTGCGGGGCCGAGCAGAACCACTTGTGCCCGCGCAGGACGTGGCAGTCACCGTCACCGACGGGCTCGGCGGTGGTGGTGTTGGCGCGGACGTCCGAGCCGCCTTGCTTCTCGGTCATGGCCATCCCGAACAGCACGCCCGACTTGGTGGCGGGGTCGCGCAGCTCAGGGTCGTACACCGTCGACAGCAGCGCCGGCTCCCACTCGGCGGCCAGCTCGGGGCTCAACCGCAGCGACGGGACCACCGCGTGCGTCATCGACAGCGGGCACCCGTGGCCGGCCTCGATCTGCGACACCAGCATGAACCCCACGGCCCGCTCGACGTTCGCCCCCGGCCCCGGGTCGGCCCACGCCGAGGTGTGCAGCCCGCGGGACACCGAGTACTCCATGATCCGGTGGTAGGCGGGGTGGAACTCGATCTCGTCGACCCGGTTGCCCCACCGGTCGTGCGCGCGGTGCACCGGCGTGAGGGTGTTGGCCAGCTCCGCGTCGTGTTGGTACTGCTCGGTGCCCACGTGGCGGCCGATCTCGTGGAACCTCTCGACGCGGGCGTGCGGCGAGAACACCGCGACGGCCTCCTGCAGTGCCGGGTTGAGGGCGTACTCGTCCACGTCCACGCGGGGCGGCGCCTGGTTGAGGACCACGTGGGTACTGCGGTGTCGGGTCGAGGACATGGGTGCTCCCCTCTAGTTCTTGAGATGCTCAGTTCTTGAAATACATAAGCTGCGTGCCCGTGGCGAGCAGCGTGCCGTCGCGGCTCCACAGGCGCGCGGCCTCGTCGTGGTAGTTGCCGTGGAACCGGTGCGAGTGCACGCTGCCGAGCAGGAAGTCCGTGCCCTGGGCGGCGATCTCGTCGGCGGTGGCCAGGAAGTGGATCGTCAACGTCACCGTGCCCGCCGGGACCGGCCGACCGAGCCGGAGGAACGACCTCGGGAAGAACGAATCACACAGGGACGCCAGTGCGAGATGGTCGAGTCCGCGGGGCTGGACGTCGCGGATCCACATCGTCGTCGTCGACTCCGGTTGCTCCTCACCGGAGGCCACGTCGTCCCACCCACCGGTGACGAACCGCATGTCGTAGTTGTCCACCCACCGCACCCCGCGGTCCGACGTGGCGGCGGTGAGCTCCTCCGGCGCGGGGACGGCCGGCGGGGCGGTCTCGGTCTCCGACCACGTCTCGCGGCGCAGGCCGGTGATCGCGGTGGCGGTGGTGACGACCTCGTCGCCCTGGCGCATCTCCACCCACCAGTGCTGGTTGGAGCGGTTGGTGCGGGCGGGGCGGGCCTCGATCTCGAACTCGCCCTCGGCGACCGGCCCGGCGTAGTTGAGGGTCAGCGCGAGCGGGTCGCCGTGCTTCTCGGGGTGCTGCAGGATCGCGCCCAGCATGGTGGCCGCGGTGATGCCGCCGAACGGCCCGACCATGTTGGCCCACGCGGCGTGGGTGCGGCCGCGGAAGAGGTTCTCGCCGATCGGCTCCAGCGCGACCGCCTCGTCGAACACGTGGGTGGGGGCGTCCTGACCGGTCACGGGACCTCCTGTGGGGCGAGGGGATGGGTGCGGGGGTGGGCGCGAAGATGGGCGCGGGCTCACCGTACCGAGGAGAGGGGCGACGACGACGAGGAACGCCCGCCACCGGGGATCGTCCGGCTTTTCTCGGGGTTGCGAGGCAGCGGCCGCGCAGGTGGGGCGGGTGAAATCAGTTGACACTCTTGACGTCGTTTATATAGTAAAGACGACCTCACAATGTGTGGCTCCGAACGTGCAGGAGACGCGCGATGACTGGACTGCCCGAGTTCGCCGCCTCGAGAACGCTGATCGCTGCCGCCGCGGCGCTCGCCGCCGTGCTCGTCGTGGCGTTCGGCGTGGTGGCTATCGTCAGACCCGGAGACCAGCGCTCGGAACCGGTGGCCACCGACGCCACGACGTCCTCCCCTGCGACCTCGCCCTCGTCGCCCCGCATGTCGCGGCTCATGCCGCGCTCCTCGGCGCCGGAGGTCACCGGGATGCTCGAGGTGTCGGGACCGGAGTGCGATGCCGGGGTGATCAACTCCGACCTGTTGTACCCGAACAGCGGCGCGCGGATCATCGACTGCGGGTCCGGGTGGGCGGTCATGGCCAGCGCGGTGTCGGGCGACCCCTACTGGGTCGCGTATTCGGACGGCAGGTGGCGCAGGGTCGGGAGGATATCGATCTACGCGGGAACCTGCTCGGACGAGGCGATCGCCCGGGGCGCCCCGGCGTGGATGGCGAGCAAGCACCTGGGGGACTGCTCGTCACGGGGCCGGAGCGCCCCGCCGGCGCTGGGGGCGGCGACGGTCGCGTCCACGCCCACGCCTCGCGCGACGACCGTGTCCCCGGCCGCGACCTCCCCGACACGCACGAGTACGCGGACCGCGTCGCCGTCGGAAGAGTCCACATCATCGCCGGCCAGCACCACGCGGACCACTGCCACCACGCCGGCGTCCTCCACGCCCACCCAGGTGCCGACATCCACCTCGCCGGGCAATGACGCGGCCGCGGACGGCGGGTAGCGACGCGAAAGGGATCCGGATCGGGCGTCGGTCGGGAGAGAATCTGGATCATGCAGCCAGTCCAGACGCCGACGTTCGCCGAACTCACCGAGGGGCGGATCGCCCCGCCCATGGCCGCCCGCCCGGGCCCGGACCTCGCGGCGGCGGGGTTCACGGAGTCGGAGTGGGCGGCGGCCGGTGAGGCGGTGTCCTACTCGGTCGGCGACCTGCCCACCGACGGGCGCATCCAGCTGGCTCAGGCCGATTCGGCGCCGTTCGCCACCCGGGTGCTGGTCCGCCGCCCCGACGCC
>NZ_JAALDT010000221.1:0-20936 GCF_014144995.1 Dietzia sp. DQ11-71
ACCGCGCTAGAAGTTCATCTCATCGGTGGATCCAGGCTAAGAAGTCCCGTGAGCGAAGTCGCCAGTGCAGTGACCGCCAGCCCTCGGTTCAGAGCTGCCCCGTCCGGATGCTGCACTACGATTCGAACGTGATGTGACCGATGGTGACGTCCGTCCCGATCCGCCCCGAGGAGACCCACTCACCGTGCTTCAGAACTCTGATCGTTGGAAAGAGGTCTCCCGCTCGGCCTTCGAGCACGAGAAGCAGGGGCTGGCTCTGCTCGCGAACGCCGTGCCGGACTCCGCGCCCTACCGGGTGTGGGCCAACTTCGAGTTCCAGGACAGCCACGGCCAGTGGCACGAGGTCGATGCGCTGGTGGTGGGCCAGTCCCGCATCCACCTGCTCGAGCTCAAGTCGTACCACGGCCGGATCGGCGGGGACGAGCACCGCTGGGTGACAGACCGGGGCGGCCGGGTGGACACCATGCGCTCGCCGATGGTGGCCACGCGCCGCAAGGCGCAGCGGTTCAAGTCCCGGCTGGAGCAGGAGATCGCCCGGATCGCGCGGGATCCGGACGAGGACCTGAAAATCCGCCAGGTCGCCGCCGCAGTCGGCCGCCTGCCGTGGATTCAGGAGGCGGTGTTCCTCCACGACCCAGGGGTGGTCTCGCACCTCGCGGCGGACAAGGCCCACAACATCTTCGGAGTAGACCCGGCGGACTTTCCCGACCGCGAGGTCCGCACCAACCTCCCGCCGATCGCCGACCGCGTCCAGGAGCCGGTGGGACGCGAACGGATCAGCGAGGCACTGAGCATGGTCATTGCGCTGGCCATGCGCAAGATCGCGGGGATCACCGTCCGCGATCACCTGGCCGGCTCGTACCTCCTGCACGACCGCGTCGACTCCCCCGACCCGCGCTTCCACGAATGGGACGGCGAACACCGGGAGACCCACGAGCCGATCCGCGCGCGCGTGCTCAACGTGGCGGCGGCCACCACCGAGGGCGAACAAATCCGCATGCGCAGGACGCTGCGCCGGGAGTACGAGCTGCTGTCCGGGCTGGGCAACGAGCACATCGTGGCCCCCCGTTCGATGGAGACGCTGCGCGGCACCTCGGACGAGGTGGTGATCTACCCGGCGCTGCCTGACCATCGACCGCTGGACGTTGCGTTGCCGGGGGCCAAGCTCTCGTCCCGGGAGCGCGTGGAGATCGTCCGCCAGGTCGCGGACGCCCTGCTGTACGCACACCGCCACCAGGTGGCGCACCGGGGTCTTGACCCCACCACCGTCCTGCTCGACACCCGCCTGCTCTCCACTCGGTCGGTTGACGCGTACGGCCGCATCGAGGTGAAGGTTGACGGCTGGTCCGGCGCGGGGACCTCCGAGGCATCGGGAACGGTCCTGGGGGCCACGGGTTCCGGCACATCGATGCCGGGCGACGAGCTCGCGGGCCGCGTCTACCTCGCACCGGAGGCGGCGGGCGTCCACACGCCGGACCGGATGGCGGCGGATCTGTTCTCCCTCGGGGCGCTGGCCTACTACATCCTCACTGGCGGCCAGGCCCCGGCCACGGACCGCTCCTCGCTGCTCGACCGGCTGGAGCGCGACCGCGGCCTGGACATGTCCGCGGTGACGAGCGAGTTCGACCAGGGACTCCGCGAGCTCGTCATGGACGCCACCGCGGCGACGGTCGACACGCGCAACACCAAGTTCGGGGTCTCGGATTCCACACAGGGGCTCTCCCCGGTGATCGGGTTCGAGCGGCGCCTGGCAGAGGCCGCACGCCCGGCCACTCCGCAGCCGGCCGCCGAGCAGATGGACGCGCTGCGCCCGATGATCGACGGGGTGCTCGAGGGACGGTTCGTCGTCAAGAAGGTCTTGGGCTCTGGCTCGACGGCGGTGGGCCTGCAGGTGGAAGATCTCACCGACGATTCTGGTCCGCCCACCAAGGTCCTCAAGGTGGCCCGGGACGAGCGCGCTGCGGAGCGCTTGGCCGCGGAGGCGGAGGTCCTGCGCTCGCTCGGCCAGGGGCTGCCGGCCAAGTACTCCTCGCTGTTCGTGGCGCTGCTCGAGGGCCCGATGGTCGTCCACGACCGGCGCACGTGCCTGGTGCTCACGGATTGCGGGGAGGTTTCGCTGGCGAGCATGCTGCAGCTCGGGCGGATCTCCCAGGACCGGTTCTGGAAGTTCGCGGTGAACCTGGCGGACATGCTGGTCGCTCTGGAAGCGGCGGGGGTCGCGCACCGGGACATCAAGCCCGCCAACCTCGGGATCGTGGGACGGGGGCGCGGCCAGCACCTGGCCCTGTTCGACTTCTCCGCCTCCCGAGAGTCCCTGCAGCACACCCAGGTGGGCACGGGCGTGTACCGCGATCCGTTCCTGGGTCGGCGGTCGCGGCAGATCGCCGACTCCTCGGCCGAGCGCTATTCGGCCGGCGTGGTGTTGTTCGAGATGGCGACGGGTGAAACCCCGACATACGGGGACGGGGTGAGCGAGCCCTCGCTCACCGACGGTCACGTGGTGATTCCGGCGGAGGCCATGCCTCCCGAGTGGAGCCAGGACGTGGTGGAGCAGATGACGGGGATCTTCACCCGTCTGCTCGACGGGGACAGCGGGGTGCGGTTCGGCTCGGCGCAGGAGTTCCGTGAGGCGCTCGCGGCCGTCGCCGCGTCGGTCACCGCGGGTGATGGGGGGACGACGACGAGGGAGCCGGTCACTCCCCGCGATACCCCCACCCCCGTGACAGCCGTCGCTCTCCCGACGTTGGCGGAGCTGGCGGAGGAACTCCTGCGGGCTGCGGGCGGCTCGCGCACCTCGGATTACCGGCTGGTTCGCACGATCCTCGGGCGGGGCGAGGGCGCGCCGGAGGATCCGTTCCAGGCGATGTCTCGGTACGCCGAGCCGCTGCGGCTGAGTGCCGGCCGGATCCCGCAACTCACGGGCAAGTTCCCGGCACTGTGGCGATCCTCCCCGGTGCTCACCGCGGCATTCGAGGAGATCCGGGCCGCCACCCGACGGGAGATCGTGCGCCGTGGCGGGGTGGCGAGTATCCGGCAGATCGCCGGGGCGATGGAGCAGAGTTTCCCCGTGGAGCAGGGGCACCGCGATTCCGAGCGCCTGCGCTTGGGCGTGCTGCGGATGTTTGACCTGGGCCTGCACCGCGCTGACGCCGCGGACGGGTCCGAGGTGGAGCTGTTGCGCCGCGGTCGCTCCGCTCGGGTGATCGGGATGAGTGTGCACCCCGAGTGGGCGCGTCCCCTGGTGGCCGAACTCAACCGTGCGGCGCACGATCTGCTCGCCGAGCCGGGGGTGCGGCACGTTCCCGCGGACCTCGTTCACGCAGAGCTGAGTCAGGCGGCCCGGTCGGTGCTCTCGGACGCCGCCGACGCGGAGTCCCGCATCGATCCCCTCACTTTGGCGGAGCTGGCGGTGGCGGGCGACGATGAGTTGGCGCTCACCGCCACGGGCGACCTGTACTCCACCGCGATGGAGCTGCCCGAGCTTCTGGCCCTTACGCTGCCGCGGGCGGCCAGCCAGTTCAACCTGGGGCTGCTCAAGGACCTCATCCGCGCCCGCTTCCCGGAGCTTCGCACCCGCGAGCCGAGGCGTGAGGACGTGGAGGCGGTTCTGGCCGAGCACATGCCGGGGATGGCGTGGGACCCGCAGCACCGGGATTTCCGCTACTCGCAGCAGTCGACCGGCCTGAGCATGGTGCACACCCGGACCCCGTCCGCGTTGGTCACCGACCGCTCTGGCACCGAGGATCCTATGATCGAGCAATTGGCGCGTGCGGCCTCGAGCCCGGGGTTCGTCTCCGTCTCGGTCCCCTACGGCCGTGGAGACGAGGTCGCGAGCAAGCTGGCTGAGCGCCTGGGCGCTGAGGTGGTGGATCTGTCCGCCGAGGTGCTCGCCAGCGTGGACTCTCTGCTCGAGACCAGCGGCCAGCTGGACAAGCGCGGCGATTTCCTGCGGTTGCCGCCCGAGCAGGTGCGCGGCGTCATGGAGGCCAACGTCACGACCGTCCTCGACAACGTTGATGCCACGGACGGCGCAGCGTTGGTCCTCACGGAGGCCTCACTGCTCGCCGAGTACTCACAGCTATCCCAGCTCGGGCGGTGGACGGATCTCACCGCTCCCCCGCGCCGGCCGGTGGTGTTGGTGACGGGCCGCGCCAAGGACGCCCCGGGACAGCCGGACCAGGTGGACGGACGCCCGCTCCCGATCACTAGCGACTCGCAGCTGATGAGCGTGTAAGCGAGGGCCTACTTCCGCTTGCCCAGGGAGGGGGCGCCGCCGGATCGCATGTTGAGCACTCCGACGACGTTCTCTGGTCCTCGGCGGATCTGGCGGCGCCGTTCCAGGTATGCGTCCAGCAGGTAGGCCAACTCGAGCTCCGAAGGGTGCGACTTACGTCGCCTGGAGGCGAAGGCCGCGGCGAGGTCCTTGAGCCGGGCCCTCCGGTTCCGCAGCATTGTCCTGGCGTCCGCCTCGTAATCCACTCCCCTGTCGATGAGGGCGCTGATCTCGGCATCACATCTCGCGATGGCGTTGCGAAACCCTTCGGCTGACGGTTCCTCGCACCACGTCAGAGTTTGCCGGACCTCCATCCGGGCGGTCTCGATCCGTTTCCGTTCCTTGTCGGGCAACGACCGCAAGCGCTTGGAGTCCGCGGCGGAATCGGGAACCAGCGTGATTCGCCCGTCGGTTTTCGGAGGGACCTTGGCCGGCGCCACTGCCGCAGCCACTGCCGCCGCGGCGTGCCGCTCTCGGGCCTTGCGGACAGACCTCTTGATTGCCTTCTTGCTCTTCTGCGCGACCGCGCGTTTGGCCTTGAGTGCCCGGATCCGCGAAGCGTCGGCGGGGACGCCGTCCTCGATGAGAGCGACGATCTGGGCGTCGATTGCGGCGACGGCGCGCTGGCGCTCCTCGTCGGTGTTCATGCCAGAAACACTATCCGGGTCTCGCCGCTCTCACGTGCTTCGTAGGATGGTCGAGGGACTCGCAACGCGCGGGTCCGCGTGTGTGAAAGGCCAGGTGCCAGGTGGCGGGTAGGCGGCGGAAGTCGGCGGAGCAACAGACTCTTACGGGTGCGTTGCAGCCGGTGGTGCGAGATCTCGTTGACGACATGCGTGCTCGCCTCGCGGCTGACCTGGACAAGATGGCGGAGTGGAAGACCACCCACGCGGCGCTCAAGGAATCCCAGCGCACCGGTGCCACGTGGGCAGACTGGCAGGAAGATCAGCTCACCCAGGCGGCGGTGGGGTGGGTGCTCACGAGCGTCTTCGTGCGGTTCTGCGAGGATAACGACCTGCTGGGGGCGCACCAACGCTGGATTAGTGGACCGGATGCGGACGGGCGTCGGCGTGCGGTGGACGAGCAGGACCGCTTCTTCTCGGCGAATCTCGACCAGAGCTTCCGTGGCTATCTGCGGCATGCTTTCTCCCAGCTGGAGCGCTCCCCTGCGGCGGCACCCTTGGTGGGCGAGCACGCGGGAATCCACATTGCCGAGCCGAGTGACGACGCTGCGCAGCGTCTGGTTGAGTTCTGGCGGCAGGCCGATTCCGAGAATGCGACTGTCTGGTCCCTGCGCGATCCGGCATTGGATACGCGCTTCCTGGGCGACATGTATCAGGACCTATCGGAGTACGCCAAGAAGAAGTACGCGCTATTGCAGACGCCGGAATTCGTAGAGGAGTTCATCCTTGATCGCACGCTGACCCCGGCGCTGAAGGAGCGCTCTCCGCGGCTCCCGTCGGTCGATGCGGAGGGCCGGACCGGGGAGGTGGACTTTAAGATCATCGATCCCACCTGCGGATCGGGGCACTTCCTCCTGGGTGCTTTCCACCGGATGCTGGATTACTGGCGCGCTGAGGCGCCCGGGGTGGAGGCGACGGAGCAGGTGCGACTGGCGCTCTCCTCCATCCACGGGGTGGACATCAACCCGTTCGCGGTGGCGATCGCCCAATTCCGGCTCATGGTGGCAGCACTCCGAGCGACCGGCGGGTCGAGTCTGCTCAATGTGCCCGAGCTACCGCTGCAGGTGTACGCGGGTGACTCGCTGCTGTGGAGCGAGGACACGAAGTCGAGAACCGGTCTAAACCTGGGCGACGATTACAATCCCGACAAGATCGCGAGCGGCGCGGCTCTCACGACTGAGGACGAAGAAAGCCTGAGAAGGGTCCTTCGCCGCGGCCAGTACGACGTGGTCGTAGGTAATCCGCCGTACATCACTGTGAAGGACAAGGCGCTCAACATCCGGTACCGCGAGATATACGGGTATTGCAAGGGCACGTATGCGTTGACGGTGCCGTTCATGGAGCAGTTCCATGCTCTGTCGAGACCCGGACGGCTGGACTCCGCGGAAGCGGGGTGGATCGGGCAGATCACCTCCAATTCGTTCATGGCGCGGGAATTCGGGGTGCCACTGATCGAGGAGTTCTTTGAACGAATCGACCTACGCGAGGTCATCGACACCTCGGGGGCTTACATTCCCGGTCATGGCACTCCCACGGTGACAATTATCTCTCGAAATCGCCCGATCGAAATCAAGACGAGACGCGACAAACGCAAAGTGCGAGCGGTGCTCGGAATCCAAGGCGAGCCGGGTGCACCGGAAAACCCAGCGCAGGGATTTGTGTGGCGCAGTATCGTCGACCACATCGAGATGCCGGGTTACGAGGACCAGTGGATCAGTGTGGTCGATTTGCCGCGCGACATGCTCTCGGTTCATCCGTGGTCGTTGCAGGGCGGCGCGGCGACAACTGTGAGCCAGCAATTGAAGACTGCTCCTGGCAATCTGGCTTCGGAGCTTGGAAGACCAATCGGATTTGCCAGCTTCCCAGGCGCTGACGATGCGTTTTTCGCCCCGCGATCCGCTCTCCGCGCCGCACGCGTCGACGACAAGTTTGTGCGAGGTCTCATCGTCGGAGAAGTTGTCCGTGAATGGAGCATCAGGCCAGAGCAATTTGCGTTTGCTCCTTACAACGACCATTTCGAATTAATCGCCCTTGATAGGTCGTCTCCCTGGTACCGCTGGAGTTGGCGGAACCGAAGAGTCCTCCAAGGGGTCACTGGCTTCGAAGGAGAGACTCGAAGCTCCGATGAAGATGGCTGGTGGGGCTGGTACCGCTGGGTGGCGGAACGTTATCGGACACAGCTCGCAATAACGTTTGCGTTTGTGGCGACGCATAACCATTTTGTGTTGGATCGCGGCGGGAAGGTGTTCAAGCAGTCGGCGCCGGTGATCAAGTTGCCGGAGGGGGCGAGCGAGGACGAGCATCTCGAACTGTTGGGCGTGCTGAACTCGTCGACGGCGTGCTTCTGGCTCAAGCAGAACTGCTTCGGCAAGGGATTGGGAGGCGTCAATCAGGAATCTCGCCACGAGCTCTTTGACGAGTTTTTTGAGTTCACGGGCACCACGCTGAAAGACTTCCCCCTCCCTGCTGGCTCGGTGTTGGAGCGTGCTCGGCGCGTTGACCAGCTTGCCCAAGAGCTGGCGGCGGTCGAGCCGGCCGCGCTTCTCGAGGACTCGTCTCCGTCCGCGGAGTTGTTTGCCCGCGGCGAGGCCGAATGGGAACGCATCCGGGGGTTGATGATCTCCGAGCAGGAGGAACTCGACTGGCAGGTATATCACCTGTACGGGTTCACCAACTCCGACATGTCGATCCCGGTGGGTAAGGTGCCCAGGATCGCGTTGGGCGAGCGGGCCTTCGAGATCGCCCTGGCGCGCCGAATCCGGCACGGCGAGGCCGAGACGGCGTGGTTCAATCGCCACCGCTCGACCCCGGTCACCGAGATACCCGCCCACCTGCCGCCCGAATACCGCGATGCGGTGCAGCGACGCCTGGACCTGATGGCCGAGGATCGCTCCCTGGAGCTGCTGGAGCGGCCCGAGTACAAGCGGCGCTGGTCCTCCGTTCCGTGGGCCGACCGGGTCCGCGCAGCTCTAGCGGCGTGGGTCCTGGACAGGCTAGAGACCCCCGAGCTGTGGAAGGACCCCAACGGGTATCCGCAGCCGCAATCGGTGCGTCAGCTGGCCGCGAAGGTCGAGACCGCGCCGCAGTTGGCCGGGGTTTCCGAGGCGCTGGAGTTGTGGTCGACCAAGCGGCAGGCCGGCGTGCTCGCCAACCTCGTGGCGCTGTTGGCGGACGAGGCCGTACCGTACCTGGCCGCGCTCCGCCTCAAGGACTCGGGCTTGCGCAAGTTTGCCGAATGGCAGGTCACCTGGGACGCCCAGCGCGCCGAGGACCGCGGTGAGATCACGACCGCGCAGGTTCCGGTCCCGCCCAAGTACACCTCCGCCGACTTCCGCAAGGCCTCATACTGGCAGGCTCGAGGCAAGCTCGACGTGCCCAAGGAACGGTTCATCTCCTACCCCGGTGCCTCGGGTCCGGACGATCCCACCGCGATGCTGGGCTGGGCCGGCTGGGACCACGCCGAGCAAGGCATCGCCCTGGTGTCGCTGTACGACGATCGCAAGGACGACACCGACCCCGCCCAACTCGTCCCGCTCGTCGCCGGGCTGGCCGAGCTCGTGCCGTGGATCCGCCAGTGGCACTCGGGCATGGATGCCCACTCCGGAATCGATTGGGCCGACTACCTCGGCGGACAGCTCACATCGCTCGCTGAGCGTTCCGGCGTCGCGATCGCTGACCTGCCCGCATGGCGTCCCGCCCCCGCAACTCGCGGCCGCAAGCGCGTCGCAGCCGCTGCTACTACACCCGGTAAGGAAAGCTAGAAGACATGGCCTTCACCCCTCCCGGCGCGACGGCAGGGTCGGGCACTAGCCCCACCCTGCGTGACGTCTTCTCGATCCCCGAGCACTCGGGAACCTCGACGTTCGTCCTCCAACTCTCCGACGCCGTCACCAGGGACGAACTCGGAACCACCCTGGCCGAGTACGTGGTGACCCCGTCCATCGGCGATGCCTTTGACGAGGCCCTGGCTCTGGTCGACAGCGCGCTCGCGTCCGGGGAGAACAAGGGCGCCTTCCTCAAGGGCTCCTTCGGCTCCGGCAAGTCGCACTTCATGGCGGTGCTGCTCGCCCTGCTCACCGGCGACCCCCGCGCCCGCGCCATTGCCGAACTCCAGCAGCACATCGCCGACCACCCGCGGGCCACGTCCTCGAAGATCCTCGCGCTGCCCTTCCATTTCCTGGGCTCGAACTCCATCGAGGACACCCTCTTCTCGGCGTACCTCGGGCACCTGAACCGGCTCCACCCGGGAGTCACCCCGCCGGTACTCCACATGGCCGACGGCTTGCTCGAGAACGCCGAACAGATGCGGGCCGAGGTCGGCGACGAGCGATTTTTTGCACGCCTGGCCACTGCCACCACCGGACCTGGCGGCGTCACCTCGTCGTCGTCCTCCACCCCCGGCGGCCTCGACCTGGCCGCGCTCGGCGGCGCCACCGCCACCACCTGGGACCGCGACTCCTACGACCGCGCCCGACACCCCGCCGCGTCCCGCGCTGAGCGGGACGCGCTCGTCTCCGCGCTCGGCCAGACGTGGATCACCTCCGCCCACACCAACACCGACTGGCTGCATCTGCCCGAGGGGCTGTCCGCCATCGCCGCGCACGCCAAGACCCTCGGCTACGAGGCCGTGGTCCTGCTGCTCGACGAGCTGATCCTGTGGCTCACCTTCCACTTCTCCAACCGCGAGTTCTTCGGCCGCGAGATCCAGAAGCTCACCGGGTTCGTCGAATCCGACCAGGGGCGCATGGCCGTGCCGGTCGTCAGCTTTATCGCCCGCCAGCACGACCTCAAGGCGTGGAAGGACTCGTCCATCGAGGCCGGTGAGGCCACCAAGATCCGCGAGCAGGCCATCGCTCACCAGGAAGGCCGCTTCTCCGGTATCGCGCTCGGCTCGGCCAACCTGCCGCAGATCGCCCACCGTCGACTCCTCACGCCCAAGAACGCAGCAGCGGTTGAGGCGCTCGAGGCCTCGTTCCAACGGCTGCACCTGTCCCCGGCCGTCAAGCCCGTCCTGCTGGACAAGGTCAACACCGACGACCAGCACCGCGGTGCCACCGAGGAACAGTTCCGCCTCACCTACCCCTTCAGCCCGGTCCTCATCGACACCCTCGTCCACCTGTCCACCGCCATGCAGCGCGACCGCACTGCGCTCAAGGTGATGGAGTCGATGCTCGTCGACCTCGCCGACACCATGACCGTCGACCAGGTGATCCCCGTGGGCGAGGTGTTCGACTACATCATCGACGGGACCCAGAAGGGTGGTACCGACGAGGCGGTGGCCGCCCGGTTCCGCACGGCGCGCACGCTGTGGCACGACAAGCTCCGTCCCGCCGTCCTGGCCCAGTTTCCCGATGCAGACCCGAGCGTGCGGGACCTGGACCAGCCCAAGGGTGTGCGGGCCCAGCTCCGACTGGCCAAGACGCTGTTGCTCTCCGCTCTCGCGCCCGAGGTGCCCGGGCTCAAGGCGCTCACCGCCAGCCGGCTGGCTCACCTCAACCACGGGGAGCTCGTCTCCATCGTCGCCTCTGACGCGCCGACCCGCGCGCTCGCCTCGGTCCGGGAGTGGAACACCTCGGTTCCTGAGATCACCGTGGGGACCGACAGCCACGATCCGCTGATCTCCATCACGCTCGAGGAACTGCCCTTCGACGAGATCCTCGAACGCGCGCGCGGCGAGGACACCTTCTCGCGGCGCCGGGAACGTCTGTGGTCCATGCTGCAGGAGGAGTTCGGCATCGCGGCCATCGACGCGCAGGCCGACGGCGCGCGCTCCACCCGGATCACCTGGCGCGGAACGAACCGGACCGTCGAGATCGTTCGTGGCAACGTCCGTGACCCAGGTTCCGTGCCCGACACCCTCTTGGCGCCCGTCGAACCCGGGGCGCTGCGGGTGATCGTGGACTTGCCCTTCGACGAGGAGGGACACGGCGTCTCCGAGGATCACGCTCGCCTGGACCGCCTGCGAACCGAGGGCCACGACCACTTCACCCTGGCCTGGCTGCCGGCGTTCCTCGACCGCAAGCAGATGGACGACCTGGGCAAGCTCGTCACCATGGACTGGGTTCTGCAGTCGGAGAAGTGGCTCGGTTACACCAGCTACCTCGCCGACGGCGACCGCGAGCGTGTTCGCCAGGTCATGGTGACCCAGCGGAACCAGCTCGCCGGGCAGCTGTCCGCCATCTTGCGCAAAATGTATGGCATCGCCGAGGGGGCGGTGTTCCCCGAGGGGCAGCCGCCCGTCCGCTCGTTGAGTTCCTCCGTGGTGGTCCAGCGGCCCGTCGGCGCCTCCCTGCGCGAGGCCGCCCGGCGGCTCTACGATCAGGCCTTTGACCAGCGCTATCCCGATCACCCGCGGTTCGACACCACCAGCGCGCTCACGCAGAAGGACTTCGCGGTCTCACTCGACGTGCTGCGCCGGTCCGACGCCCGCGAAGACGGCCGCGCCGCGGTTGTCGCTGCCGAGCGCAAGTCAGTCCAGCTCGTGCTGGGTGGCCTCCGGGTGGCCGACGTCCACGAGTCGCACCTCGTGTTCCCCAGCGCCACCTTTGCCAGTTTCGCCGGCCAGATCGACCGCGCGCTCGCCGAGGCGGAGAAGTCCGGGCAGGCCGACGGCGTACTCACGGTGGCGCAGGTCGTGGCCGCCGTCGAGAAGCTCATGCCGCAAGCCGGGCTCAACCGCGACTGCACCACGCTGCTCGCGGCGGCCTGGGCCGAGTCGCGCGACCGCAGCTGGTTCACTTACGGAACGCCCGTCGCAGCCCCGGCCTTCAAGGACATCCAGCAGTCCCACCAGCTGCGCGAACCCGTGCTGCCGGAGCAGGACGAATGGGATCGCGCCGTCCAGGCCGCCCAGCACCTCTTCGGCATTCCCGAGCGCGGCCACCTCTCCCCCACTAACCTGACCCACCTGGTGGGTGAGGTGGCGAGCAAGGCCGAGGAGTTCAAGCGATCTAGCGAGGATCTGGTCGAGCAGCTGTCGAAGCTCGAGCAGCGTCTGGGCCGAGGAGCGGACGGGCGTCGGCTCCAGCTCGCGCGCCGGCAGACCGAGTTGCTGCAGACGCTGGTGCGCAAGAAGCAGCACCACGGTGAGATCGTGACCGCCCTCGCCGGCGCCGGTGAGGGGCCGGGCACCTACCTCGGGGCCACCACCAACGAGGCGAGCCAGTCCATCACCACCGCTGAGGACGTCGCCGCCGTGGCGCGCAACCTCGGCCCAACCCTCGAGACGTTGATCGGTGGCCGCGCCAAGCAGGGACCCCTCGGCGGCGAAGCCACGCAGATCGTCATGGACCTCGACAAGGGCATCGATACCCACGAGTTCGTCCAGCATCTGGCCACGGCTGTTCAGAAGTTTGAGAAGCGCGCTCAGGACTGGATCAACAAGGCGATCGTCGGTCCGCCCCCGCCCCCGATCCCGACCCCGCCGATTTCGCCGCCTCCACCCCCGCTGCCACCTCTTCCGCCGACCGAAGTGGAGATCACCGGCTCCGGTGCACGCCGGACATTCGAGGCGCACGGCAGCCAAGTCGAGGCCGCGATCCACACGGCCCTCGCTGATCTTGGGCAGAGCTACGGGGCGGGCACCCGCTTCCGGATCGAGATCACCGCCGAGGAGCCCGAGACGTGACCACGGCCAGTGCAGGGGTTGCGGGGGGAGCCACCTCGTCGTCGTCGCTCGGTACGGCGACCGCCGCCGACCTCATTCCACTCCTCCACGGCCTCTACCGGGACAAGCAGCACAAGCGCGGTCTGCTGGTGATGCACGCCCGTCCCGAATGGGACGGCACCGAGCTGCGCGTCGACAACCTCACCGTGCCGGTCCACTGCTGCCGGACTGTGCTGGAGATCCGGGACGTGGTGCGGCACCGGAATGCCCCCGAGGTGCCGTGGCGCGTCGTGCTCACCGACCTCCCCGAGGAGCAGATCCCCCAGGGGGTTAAGGAGCATTTCCAACCGCTCGGGCGCATGCGGGAGCTCGACCCCGTGGGCACCCTGCTCGGGATGTTCTCGGCAGACAAGACCGACGGCCGCATCCCCCGAGAGCGGGACGACGTCCGGGGGCTCACGACCGCGCTGGCCGACCACCGCGACACTCTCGCCCCCACCCCGACTCCGGTCCTCACCGCCGACCACCTCTATGGGGCCATCAGTACGCTCGTGCTGGGTCTGGAACCGGATTACCGGCTCGCGGACCTCCTGGCGTGGAGCGCCACCCCCGACGCCCACGCCGCGTGGGACGAGCTGGCCTCGCGGCTCACGTCTAACGTTCGCGCGGGGCTCATCACGTGGCTGTGCCGCACGTTCACGCTGACGGGCCCCGGGATCCGCAGCCTGTGGGCCAAGAGCGGGCCACGGGCACTCCTGCCCGCCGGCCTGGTAGCAGAGACCCTCCGCACGCCCGACTGGCAGGACACACCCACCGAACTCACCGGAGCGCGGGCCCTGTTCAGGCACCACATCGGCGCCACCCTCGGAGACCAGTCCCTGCGCGAATGGGGGTTCGCCGCCGCCAAGGCCGTCCGCACCTCACTCGATCACGGGCAGCCGCTCACCGCCGTACTCGGCGAGGCCCACCGGTTGATCACCGGATTCGAGCAGAACGGCGGCGCCTCGCTCCTCGCCGGATCCACAGTCCTGCCCGGCGCCTTCCAGCGACGCCTCGACGTGTACGCCCGCGGCCTGGCCACCGCCCTCGACGGAGGGAGCGAGACCGCGTTGCTGCGGGGGCTCGAGGCGCTGCGGGCGCACGTCGAAGCCGAGCGCTCCCGGCCCGATGACCTCGAGACCGCCGCCGCGCTGGTCCGGCTCCACCGGTGGAACCGGACCGAGGCCACCGCCGTGGCCGACCGGATGCGTTCTGTCGGTCACGTCGAGGCGATGCGCGCGTACGTTGACGAGCTGAGCTGGGTGGACCGGGCCGTCAACTCGGCGTGGCGTGGATTCACCGCCGATCCCAAGCCCGCGATCGGGCAGTCTGCGGCGGACCCCGACGCGCTCGGTCGTCGCGTCCTCGACCACACCCTCGCCGTACGACGCGACATCGACCGGACCTTCGCTGCGCTCGTCGGTGCGCGTTTGGCCGACCGCTCCACCGCTGGCGACGCCCTGCTCGTGGAGGACGTGCTGTCCAGGGTCGTCGCGCCCCTGCGGACGTCCGGGCCGGTCGAGTCCGGTCAACGGAGTGAGCGGGCGCTGCTCGTGGTGGTGATCGATGGCCTTTCCGTGGCCGCCGCGCACGGGCTACTCGAGGACGTGGCAGCCCGTCACGCCACTGTGTGGCAGCGGCTCGACCTGGCCTCCCTCGGACTCGACGTGGCAGCCTCCGCCCTGCCGTCGGTGACCACAGCGTCGAGGACCTCCCTGCTCAGCGGAGAGCTGGCCCTCGGCGGGCAGCAGGAGGAGCGGACCGGGTTCGCCGCCCTGTTCCCCGCCCACCCCTCTGTCAGCGACGGGCCACTGTTCCACAAGGCAGACCTCGACGCGAGCATCGGCGATACCGTCCGCAGCGCCATCTACGACACCAAGCACGTCCCCGTGGTGGGCGCGGTGCTCAACACCGTCGATGACGCTCTCGACCGGTCCGATCCCATCGCCACCACCTGGACCACCTCGCGCATCACCCACCTGGACAAGCTGCTCGACTACGCCAGGGCCGTCGGACGAGACGTGGTCCTGCTCTCCGACCACGGACACGTGGTCGAACGCAGTCGAATCGGCAAGGTCACCGCCGACGGCGCCGTGAGCGCCCGATGGCGGCCCGCCACCGGGGCTCCCGCCCAGGACGGCGAGCGAGCAGTGTCCGGGAACCGGGTGCTCGCGCCAGGCGCCAGCGGCGCACCGCATCACAGCGCGGTCCTCGCCGTGGACGAGGACCTGCGCTACACCGGCAAGAAGGCCGGCTATCATGGCGGTGCCTCCCCCGCTGAGGTCTGTGCGCCCGTCGCCGTTCTTGTCCAGAGCCTCGACGGGCTCGGAGAGGACTCGCCCTTCCCCGCAGGTCCGCCCGTCCAGGACCCGTGGCCCGCGTGGTGGCCGATCGCGACGGCGACGTCGACCGTTGCTGAGGCCAAGACGGCCGTGGGGCAGCCCGCCGCAGGACGGGCCGAGCAGCCGACCGCGGCGAAACCCTCCACGCGACGAGCCGCGCAGCGGGACGCCAACCAGGTCTCGCTGTTCGAGTCGCTCGACGGAGATGAGTCGCCTGTTTCCCCTCCACCCGCCCGGTCGAAGCAGCCCGCAGATAAATTTTCGGATCTGAGCCGTGCCCCGTACTTCAAGGAGCGTGTCAAAGCGCACCAACTCAAGCCCACTCCCCGCGAGTTGGCCGACGTGCTGCGCGACATCGCCGCCAACAACGGCCGCATGCCTATCGCCGTGCTCGGGACCACGCTCAGACTCAACCCGCTGCAGATCAACGGCACCATCGCGAGGATCCAGAAGGTCGTCAACGTCGACGGCATGCCGGTCCTCGAGCGCGAGGACAACGACGTGGTGCTGGCGTCCCAGACCCTCTTTGACCAGTTCGGACTGTAGATGACCGTCTCCCCCGCCCGCCGTACCGCGATCATCGACGCCCTCCGCCGCGGCACCGTCCCCGCCGACGGGCTGGACCAGCTCGCCGTGGGCCTCGACCGACTGGCGCCCGTCCTGGGAGAAGAACTGGACAAGGTCGCCGGTGGTGCCGCAGTGTTCAAGGCAGTCCGGGGCGAGTACGGCTCCGGCAAAACCTTCTTCGCGCGCTGGCTCCAGCAGCAGGCCCTCGATCGCGGGTTCGCCGTGTCCGAGGTCCAGATCTCCGAACTCGAAACGCCCCTGCATCGGCTCGAGACCGTGTACCGGAGGGCCTGCGAAGAACTCCGCACCCCCGCCGTCTCACGACAGGCATTCCGGGCGGTGCTCGACGATTGGCTCCTCGGGGTGGAAGACGACGCGGCTTCCTCCGGAGCAGACGGCGCCGAACTGCTCGAAGAAAGACTGCGATCGGTCGCCGACGCTGCGCCCGTGTTCCCGCTCGCCCTGCGGGGGTATCGGGACGCATTGCTCAACGGTGAGATCGAGGTGGCCGACGGGCTTGCAGCCTGGCTCGGGGGTCAGCGCAACGTTGCCGCGTCTGCTAAACGAGCAGCCGGGGTGAAGGGCGAACTCGACCACTTCCTGGCAATGGGCTTCTTTCAGGGGCTACTCCAGGTGCTCGCCGGCTCCGGCCACCGCGGGCTCCTGCTGGTCCTGGATGAGGTCGAGACACTCCAGCGCATGCGCGGCGACGTGCGAGAGAAGGCGCTCAATGCTCTGCGGCAGTGGATAGACGAGCTCGATTCGGGGCGCTACCCCGGGATGTACCTGCTCATCACCGGGACCAGCGCCTTCTTCGAAGGACAGCAGGGCATCAAGCGACTGCCTCCGCTCGACCAACGGATCGGCGTGAAGTTCGACGCCGACCCTCGCTTCGACAACCCCCGGCAACCGCAGATCCGGCTTCAAGCCTTCGACTTCGACCGACTGGTCGAGGTCGGGTCGCGCGTGCGTGACCTCTACGCGGTCGGCCTCGACCCCGCCGTCGCCCAGCGGGTCACCACCCTCGTCGACGACGCCTACCTGCGCGTGCTCGCCGAGTCCGTGGCGGGAAAACTCGGCGGCCAGGTGGGGATCGCACCCCGCCAGTACCTGCGGATGCTCGTCGACTGCCTGGATCGCGTCGAGATGTTCCCGGACTTCCTCCCGCGGCAGCACTTCACGCCCACGCTCGATGCGACCGACCTCAGCCAGAGCGAACGGTCCGCGGTGGCGAGCTCGTCGTCGTCAATCATCGACGACCCCGACGCCATCGAGCTCTAGATGGACCACCGCGCCCCGCAGGGTTTCCCCGCGCTGCACCCGCTAGTGCAGCACCACGTGGTCAACTCCCTCGGCTGGCCCGGCTTGCGGCCATTGCAGGAGGAGTCCGTCAGGCCGCTCATCGACGGCGAGGACGCCCTGTTGCTCGCGCCGACCGCCGGCGGCAAGACCGAGGCCGCCGTATTCCCCGTCCTGACCCGCATGGCCCACGAGGACTGGGCCGGGCTGACCGTCCTGTACGTCACCCCGCTCAAGGCTCTGCTCAACAACCTCGCCGTGCGACTGGTCGACTACACCGCGTGGATGGGTCGCCGCGTCGAGGTGTGGCACGGGGACGTCGGCGAGAGTGCGCGTAGGGCGATCCGGGCAGACCCGCCGGACATCCTGCTCACCACGCCCGAATCCATTGAGGCGATGCTCGCCTCCACCAAGACCGACCACCGCACGCTGTTCGCAAACCTACGGACCGTGGTGATCGACGAGGTGCACGCCTTTGCCGGCGACGATCGCGGATGGCATCTGTCCGCCGTCCTCTCGCGCCTCGAGCACCTGGTCGGACGGCCGCTGCAGCGGATCGGGATGAGCGCGACCGTCGGCAACCCCGAGGAGCTGCTGCGGTGGTTGCAGGGCGGTGTCGACGGGCGGGCCGGTCGGGTGATCGCACCGGGCGTCGCCGTGGGCGAGGCGGTCCGGCCTGTCGCCGGTGACGCCGACATCGTCGTGGATGCCGTCGACACTCTCGACTCCGCCGCTGTGTTGCTGTCCAAGCTGTACCGGGGGCAGAAACGGCTCGTGTTTGTAGACAGCCGACGGCAGGCCGAGGAGCTCGCATCGATGCTCCGGGGCTTCGACGTGGACGTGTACCTCTCGCACTCGTCGCTCTCCGCCCAGGAGCGGAGGCGGTCCGAGCTGGCCTTCGCCGAAGCGCGCGACTGCGTGATCGTGGCCACCTCGACACTCGAGCTGGGCATCGACATCGGGGACCTGGACCGGATGATCCAGATCGGTGCCCCGACCACCGTGTCGAGCTTCCTCCAGCGGCTCGGCCGGACCGGACGCCGCGCAGGCACCGTCCGCAACTGCCTGTTCATCGCCACCGAACCCCGGCACCTGCTCCGGACGCTGGGGCTGCTCCATGCCTGGGGCTCCGGGTACGTCGAGCCCGTTGTGTCCCCTCCGGTGCCTCTGCACCTGGTTGCGCAGCAGATCATGGCCGCGATGCTGCAGGAGGGCGCGCTGCCGCGGTATGGCTGGCAGGACCGGTGGGCGGCGACACCGCTCATGCATGTGGACACCCTGGAGCGTCCCGCCGAATTGATCGTCGACTTCCTGGTGGAGCGGGGCTACCTCAACGTCGACGGCGGCGCCATGTTCCTCGGGCCCGACGCCGAGAGAGTGTTCGGCCGCCGACACTTCATGGACCTGCTCACCACCTTCGCGATGCCGCGAGAGTTCACCGTGCTCGCCGGCCGGGAGGAGGTGGGCACCGTCGAGTGGCGGGCTCTCACCGGCGTCGATGGGCCGATCCACCTGCTTCTCGCGGGGCGGTCGTGGAAAGTCACCGACATCAACTGGCCCAGGCATCGGGTGCAGGTGGAGCCCGCCGCGGGCGGCGGCAGAGCACGGTACGGGTTCGGGGGCGCCGACATCGGTCGGCAGGTCGCGCAGGGCATGCGGGCGGTGCTGCTGGGCGAGCTCCCCGAGCAGATTCGACTTACGGCACGCGCCCGCGCCGCACTCGCCGACGACGAGGACCGGCTGCGTCACACGGTGAGCCCACACGGGCCGGTCTGGACCACCACGGACAACGTCCGGAAATGGTGGACCTACGAGGGCAGTGCCGCCAACCGTCGGTACCAGGCGGCACTCGGGCCGGCGTTAGGCGAGGAGCTGGCGCCGCAGGGAGGCATGGTCCAGCCCGACGCGATTACCCTGCACGAGGGCACGCCCACCGGGCCGGCGGCTGAGCGGCTCGAGTTCTGGGCGTCTTTGCCGGAGACCGAGCGGCCGCTTCCGGCGGTGCCGCCATCGTTGGTCGACAAGCTCAAGTTCTCCGAGGCGCTTCCTGTCGAGTGGGCACTAGAGGTAATCGCGAGACGACTCACCCAGTAACCATGTAAGTTTGGATTTTGCACTAAAGTAAGCATATTGGATACGTGCCCATCACTGGGATTATATTCATGAATTAAGAACCGGGCTAGATAGACGGGGATTGGACAGCATTCCGTGAATAACCGCGAATGTGAATTCTCGCAACGAGATGAACGGAATATAGAGAATGGGTTTTGACGCAAACCAGAGAACTGTCGCTGAGATCATCCTGACAGGCGAGCATATTGTGCCGCGGTATCAACGACCGTACGCATGGGATGAAGAGAATATTCTGGACCTTTGGAAAGATTTACGGAACGGTCCAACCAAAGGTCACTTCATTGGGAATATGGTTGTTTACCCGTCTGGCGGGGATCGGCGAGACATAGTGGATGGCCAGCAAAGACTGACCACTGTCCTGATTGCTATACGGGCTCTGAAGGATGCGTACGAAAAGATCGGCGAAACCGGTAGAAGTCAAGGGCTAGCGCACTACTTGCAGCGCGTCGATCTCTCCGGCGAGACCGTATTCAGGCTTCAGCACCGAACCGAATCAGGCTACTTGCAGCTGAACATTTTCTCCGAATCGTCATCGGTCATTCTTGGGAAAGAACCAAAGAGTAACGCAGAAAAGGCCCAGTACGCTGCTTATCGTATCTTCACCGACGAGATTGTCAACGAAGTAAAGTCTGATCCCGATGTTCCGGAGTCCGAAGTCTTGGACCGGATACGCGATAGATTTATAAGGGCGACAGTGGTCTACGTCCTGGTAGATGATCGGCAGAGTGCGTTCCAAATTTTTGAGACCCTGAATGATCGCGGAAAGAGTCTTAATCAGGTGGACCTCGTAAAAAACCAGGTCATATCTGCAATTCCTGCTAGTGCTTCGCGCGAGGAAGAGACGCTTTGGGCGAAGAGTATCGAACACATTGAAACCAGCTCGTGGTTGAAACAGAAGGTTAAGGCTGAGGACTTTATCGGATACGCTTGGAATTCCACTTCACATCAAGCCGATAGCGAGCACGTCGCTACCAATCGAATTCGCCGTTCAGTTGAGGCGTACTTGAATGGGGAAGGAACCCCAGAGGCAAATGCCACGGAATTTATCCGCTTCTTCCATCAAACTGCAGAGATCTTCAAGGAATTCGACCGTACGCTTGCCTCGCCGAATGGCAAACATTGGGAGGAGGTGGTTCCTGCAGGACGTTGGAGATCGGACAAGTTCGCGCTGATCGATAACGCGCTGTATGGCTGCCTTGTTCCAAATTCGACCCTGCCTCTCAACTTGCTGTTCTCTCTTCTTCGAAACTATATCCATTGCCCAGGGACGAAAATCGCGCACGCACGCCTGCTTGACTTTCTGAGAGTTATCGAGTGCCTGCAGTTCAGGTGGTCCATTGCTCAAAGGCCGTCCACCTCCACAATCCGACGAGCGTATCGACGTGCAGCTTACGCGGTAGACAATGCCCCAAGTAAGAATGCTGTCAATGCTGCGCTCGCGGATTTCAAAGAGGACGCGAATTCGCTGATGCCCACAGATTCGCAGTTCAAAGACGGGTTGCGGCGGTTAACCTACTTTACGCAGCGACCGGGCGATATTCATCGCGTGCGGCGCACTCTTCAAGAAGTAGAACGCCATTGGGGTAGTTCGTCGCTTCCTGCTAACGATCCACTAACACTGGAACATATAGAGTCCCAAGGTGGGAAATCCATCAACTCCCGACAAAATTTTTGGGTTGGAAAGCTCGGCAACCTAATGCTGTTACCCATGACGGTGAACAGCTCATTGCCCCAGAATTTTGACCAAAAATGTGCGGCATTGGGGAAATGGGCCAATGCTCAAGATTTAGTGCTGCACGCCCAAATTAACCTAAAGGTATGGGACAATTCCGCCGCTAACCAAAGGATGAATGAAATTTTGGACACTGCTGTGCTCGTTTGGCCAAAGGAACTAGCATAATATGCGTAGTCGACGTGTCTAAGTTTTGCGATATCGCGTTGAATGATGGGGGTAAACGGGCTCTTCGCATCTGAGCGTGGGTGAGGACGACACG
>NZ_JAALDT010000222.1:0-3074 GCF_014144995.1 Dietzia sp. DQ11-71
GGACGCTCAGCGGCGCCCCGCGGCCTCGTCGTAGATCCGCGCATGAGCCGCGATGACGCTCGTCGGATCAGCGCCCTCGACCCGCGGCGGGACGGCCCGCGGATTCTCCAACGCCGCCCGGACCGCCACCGCCACCGCGGACGGATCGCGGGGATCGTAGACCTCCCCGGAGTGATCACCCGGATCGCAACGGTCGAACCACTGCTCCCGCAGGCACCCCACCGCCGGGAACACCGGCGACACGCCCAGGTCGCGGCACAACTCCAACCAGGTGGAATGGGTGGCGAACCGGTACGGCAACACGCACACGTCGAGCGCGGCGAACTCGGCCAGCAACGGCGCCAGGTCCAGCGACTCGTACCTCACCAACCGCACCGACTCCCAGCCGCCCTCGGCCGCCAGCTCCGCCACCAGATGGTGCCCGCCGGCCTCGCGGTCCTCGCCGCACGCGTCGCGCCACGCCTGCGCCTCCACGACGATCCGCAGGTGCGCGCCCCGCCGCCCGTGGGCGACGGGCGCCAGCTGGTCCAGCAGCTCCGGGCCGTCGATGTTCTCGCCCATCCGCTCCAGCAACACCCCCACCACCACCGGATCGCCGGGACCGCGCAGGTGCTTGCCGGCGCGGATGGCGGAGGAGACCTCGTCCTCGTCCAGCAGCCGCGGGTGCGGCACGACCACCGGTTCGACGCCCCACCGCACCCACAGTTCGTGCGCCGCCACCTCGGTCAGCGTGACCACGGCAGCGGCGGCCTCGACCAGTGTGCCGGTGTGATCCCGGTGCGGGAGTTCGTCCTCGTGGGACGGGTAGACGATGTCGTGGACGGTGAGCACCATCGGCACCCCGGCCCGCGCCAGATGCTCCACCACCCCGTCCACGCTCTCCGGCTCGAGGTAGTCGTACCCGAAGTGCACGTGCGCCAGGTCGACGCCGGCCAGCGGGTCGCAATCGCGCGGCATCTCACCCGACGCCTCGTGGCCGGGATCGAACTCCGCGGGAGTCACCGCCTCGGGCGGGGTCTGCCCGTTCACCACCCCGGGCCGGACGGGCACCAGCTCTACGTGCTCAGCGCCATCCAGGCCGGTGATACGGCGAACCGCGGGATGGGCGGCCGGCAGCACCGCCACCCGGACCCGGGAATGTTCACCCCGATCAGACATACGATCAATCTAGACCGTCACCCCAGACCGCGACGCAGGTCCTCTATGAGGTCGCCCGCGTGTTCCAGCCCCACGGACAGGCGGACCACGTTGTCGCCGATGCCCACCGCGGCGCGGGCCTCGGGCTCCATGGACGCGTGGGTCGTCGTCGCGGGATGGGTCACCAGCGTCTTGGCATCGCCCAGGTTGTTGGAGATGTCGATGACCTCCAACGAGTTCAGCAGAGAGAAGCACTCCTTCTTGCCGCGGCCGCCCTCGTCGTCGGCGTCGTACTTCAACCCGAACGTCACCACCGACCCGCCGCCCGACATCTGCGCCCGCGCCAGCTCGTACTGCGGGTGCGACTCGAGCATCGGGTATGTCACCCGCTCCACGGCCGGGTGCGACTCCAGGAACCGCGCCACCTCCAGCGCGTTGGCACTCATCCGCTCGACGCGCAGGCTCATGGTCTCCAGGCCCTTGAGCAGGACCCACGCGTTGAACGCGCTCATCCCGAACCCGGCGTGGCGCATGAGGTTCTGCACAGGGCCGGAGATGTACTCCTCGGTGCCCAGCACGGCGCCGCCGAGCACGCGGCCCTGGCCGTCGATGTGCTTGGTGGTGGAGTACACGACGATGTCCGCGCCCAGCTCGAGCGGCTTCTGGTGCAGGACGGTGGCGAAGACGTTGTCCACCACGACCTGCGCGCCGGCGGCGTGGGCGAGATCGCACACCGCGCGAACGTCGACCAGCTCCTGCATGGGGTTGGAGGGGGTCTCAAAGAAGACTGCGTCGGTGGGCTCGCTGAGCGCCTCGCGCCACTGGTCGAGGTCGGCGCCGTCGACGAACACCGTCTCCACACCCCACCGCGGCAGGATTTCGGCACAGATCACGTAACAGGAGCCGAACAGCGCGCGCGAGGCCACCAGGCGCGACCCGTTCCCACACAGCGCGGCCAGGGCCACGAATACCGCGGACATGCCGGAGGAGGTGGCAAAGCACGCCTCGGCGCCCTCGATCTGCCGCAGCCGCTCCTGGAACATCGCGACCGTCGGGTTGCCGTAGCGGGAGTAGACGAACCGCTGCTTCTCGCCGTTGAACGACGCCTCGGCCGCCTCCGCGGACTCGTAGACGTAGCCGGAGTTGAGGAACATCGGCTCTGTGGTCTCCTCGAAGCCGGTGCGCATCTGCCCGGCCCGCACGCCCAGGGTGTCGGGGTGGAGACCGTCGGGGAGCTCGTTGTTTCTCATCGCTGCTTTCTTGTGTGTGGTGCGTGGGTGATGCGGCGGGAGGCGGGGGCGGTGCGGGCGAGGGGCGCGCCGGTCAGGGTGGCCCGGTCAGGACTGGCGCCAGGCCAGGCCCGCGACCTTCCACCCGTTGACGGTGCCGCGGTGTCCGGCGGCGTCCGGGTCGCCCTCGAACCCCTCGGCCACGTTGTAGGCGGTGCGGTATCCGGCGGCGGTGGCCAGGCTCGCGGCGGCGGCGGACCGGCCACCACTGCGGCACAGGAACAACACCGGTGTCTCCGCGGCGACACCGGCCTCGCCGAGGTGCTCGACGAACCGCTCGTTGGGCTGGCCCGCCGAGGTCATCCACTCGATGCCCAGCGTGCGCTTGCCCAGCTCGGACAGATCGGCGCCGCCGACCCACTGCCACTCGGCGCTGGTACGGACGTCCACCAACACGGCGTCGGGATCGGAGGCGAGCAGATCCCAGGCCTGGCGGGGCGATAGATCCCCGGCGTAGTCGCTCATGGGTGTCGATTATGCTCCCCCGACGACCGATCGGCGGGGTCGAGGTACCCCGCTCGCTTTTCTGTGCGACGATCGCGGACATGACGCCCGTCACAAAGACCCCGTTCCGTGTGGCCGTCGTGGGCTCCGGTCCGGCGGGGGTGTACGCCAGCGAGGCACTGCTGGACTGGAGTGACAACCGGG
>NZ_JAALDT010000223.1:0-3367 GCF_014144995.1 Dietzia sp. DQ11-71
CATCCGCGCCTCCACCATCCGCACCGGCTGCGGCGGCCCGTGGGGCGTACGGGGCACCCGGGGTCGAGCGTGGCTCGGCGGGGCCGCCCGGTCGAGCGCCGTGCCGTGGCCGGGTCCGCACAGCTCAGGACTTGTTTCCGCCCCCCGATTTGTGTTCCCCGAAGACCGTCGGCTAATGTTCATTCTCGCAACGCGGTGAGCAACAGCGAGCCGGGGAGCGATGCGGATGTGGCGCAGCTGGTAGCGCATCACCTTGCCAAGGTGAGGGTCGCGAGTTCGAATCCCGTCATCCGCTCGGAGGGATCGAGGAGCCAGGACGTCCTCACCAGGCTCGATACCTTTGCGGTGGAGTGGCCGAGTGGTGAGGCAGCGGCCTGCAAAGCCGTCAACACGGGTTCGATTCCCGTCTCCACCTCCACGTCCGGATACGTCCGGACGGGAACCCCGCGCGATTAGCTCAGCGGGAGAGCGCTTCCCTGACACGGAAGAGGTCACTGGTTCAATCCCAGTATCGCGCACCACACAACGCCCCGGCTCCGGCCGGGGCGTTCGTCGTTTCGCGGACTGTCGCTCGTTCGGTACCGGAACGCACTCCCGACGTGACGTCGGTCACTGACCATGATGGTATGTCCGCGATGCCCCACCTCCACCATTCGACGACGATCGACCAAGCCGACATCGCGACCATGCGCGGGCGCGTCGTCGACTTCCGGCACACCACCGGTGTCCTCGCTGATCTGCGGCGCACGGGAACCGATGAATTCGAGGTCACGCTCATCCTCGGTGGCGGCGACGACGCGGAGAAACTCGTCATCAGAGGGGCACGGACGGGCGAGAGCCTGCACCTGCACGCCTGAACGGCGCCTTATAGGCTCGTGGGGTGACCGCCCGACTCAGTGACGCCTCGGTGGCCGATATCGACGCCGTCTCGGCCTTGGCGGCCCGGACGTTCCCGCTGGCGTGCCCTCCCGAACTGGGGCCGGTCGCGATCAGGGCCTTCATCGCCGAGCACCTCGGCCCGGAAGCGTTCAGAGCTCACCTCGTCACGCCGGGCCACGAGGTTCTGGTGGCCCGGGGCGACGACGGTGAGATGGTCGGGTACATCCTGCTGATCGCCGGGACCGAGATGGACCCGGGCTGCGCTGGACAGGTGATTCATCGACCCACGACCGGGGTCAGCAAGTTCTATGTGGATCCCGACCACCACGGCGGAGGGATCGCGTCGGACATGCTCGACGAGGTGTGCCGACGGTGCAGAGCGGCGGGCACGCGGAGCATCTGGCTGGCCACCAACGTCGCCAACGCCCGAGCCCGCAGGTTCTACGTCAAGCGTGGTTTCGAACCACGCGGGAACCGGACCTTCGACGTCGGAGGGGTCGCCAACACCGACGTCGTGTACGAACTGGCGCTCTGAGAGGGGCCTGCCGGTCAGCCGCCGACGGTCTCGAACCGGGACAGCGCCAGGAGTCGGGAAGTGGCACGAAGGTACTTCTTTCGGTAGCCGCCGGCGATCATCTCGTCGGTGAAGATCGCGTCCAGTTTGTCGCCGGAGTTGCGCACGGGAATCCCCGCGTCATAGAGCCGGTCGGCGAGGACGACGAGACGAAGGGCGATCGACTGATCCGGCAGCGGCTTGACCCCGCTGAGGCAGACCCGCGTGACGCCGTCGACGAGGCGGTTGTACTTGGACGGGTGAAGGGTCGACAGGTGCTCGCACAGGGCGTCGAAGTCGTCGAGCGTGGCACCCTCCACCGCCTCGGCCTCGGCCTCGAGTCCGGTGTCGTCCATCGGGTCCGGGGCGGGGGGCAGGTTACGGTGCCGGTAGTCCGGGCCGTCGACCCGGATCGACTCGAAGATCCCCGACATCTTGCGGATCTCCCGCATGAAGTCCTTGGCCGCGAACCGTCCCTCCCCCAGCTGCTCCGGCAGCGTGTTGGAGGTGGCCGCGACGCTGACACCGGCGGTGGTGAGCTCCGCGAGCAGGCGGGACACCAGCATGGTGTCGCCCGGATCGTCGAGCTCGAACTCGTCGATGCACAGGACGGAGTGCCCGGAGAGCTCCTCCACGGCCCGGTTGAAGCCGAGAGCACCCACGACGTGGGTCAGCTCGACGAACGTCCCGAACGCCTTGGGCTCGGGGCAATTGTGGTAAATCGACGTCAGCAGGTGGGTCTTGCCCACCCCGAAGCCGCCGTCGAGATAGATACCGGTCCCCTGCACCGCCTTCGGTCGCCGGCCGAACAGTCCCTTCTTGGGAGTGCGACGGGCCACCACGGACTCGGCGAACTCGCGACACGCCTTGACCGCGGCGGCCTGCGAGGGCTCGGCCGGGTCCGGGATGTAGGAGTCGAAACTGACATCGTCGAACATCGACGGGGGAACCATCTGTGCCACGAGCTGATCGGCAGGGACCACCGGGGTGACGTCAACGAGGCGAGAGACCATGGGCAGAGCCTATCGTGGGGACACCCGGCGTCAGAACGGAAGGAGTCCCCGGTGCACATGACACGGCCCACCGTGATCGACGACGACCCCGCCGCACTCGAGGCCCTGTGGGCGGCGCTGGACCCCGAACCGGGTCTGCCCGTGCCGTGCATCCGCGCGGTGATGATCTCCTCCGTCGACGGCACGACCACCGTGGACGGCCGCAGCGGCGGGCTGGGGACCCCGACGGACCGGCTGGTCTACGACGCCATGCGGGCCCGGTCCGACCTGATCCTGGTGGGCTCGGGCACCGTTCTGGCCGAGGGGTACGGCCCCGCCCGGACCGCCGCCGTGTGGGCGGACAGACGACCCGGTCCCCCGCCCGTCGTCCTGGTGTTCACCCGCGCGCTGGGCGACGCGCTCATCGAGCACTGCGCCGACGCCGGCGACGGACTGCAGGTGGTCGCCTCCCACGGAGTGCCCGGCGACCGACTCGAGGCCGCCCGGAAGCGGGGTGTCACGGTGCACGTGCTCGATCCGGGTCCACTGCGCACCTCCGTCCGTTCCCTCGCCACACACTTCGGGGCCTCCGAGGTGACGTTCGAGGGCGGTCCGCAGCTGCTCGGGACGTTGTTGCGCGAGGGCGCGATCGACGAACTCGTCCTGTCGGTCGCCCCCGAGATCATCGTCGGCGGCGACGACTCGCGACTGGCCGTCGGAACCGACGCCACCCGGGTTCCGCTGCGCGTCGCCGCGGCCTTCACGTGCCCCCGCGGCGGGCTCTACACCCGCTGGGTCGTCACCGGGGCCGACGGGTGAGGAACCGTCGAGCGGGAACACGCGCGGTCACGCGGCACCGGCATGTACGGGCACTCGGCGTGGGGCTGGCGGCCCTGGCGGTGACGATCGCCGGGTGTGCGCCCCTGCCCGCGACGGGGCCGCG
>NZ_JAALDT010000224.1:0-1750 GCF_014144995.1 Dietzia sp. DQ11-71
CCGTTCATCTGGAACATCATCAAGAGCTGGCGCTACGGGGAGATCGTCACGGTCGACGACCCGTGGGGCGCGGGCAACTCCCTCGAGTGGGCGACCTCCTGCCCGCCGCCGCGCCACAACTTCGTGACGCTGCCCCGGATCCGCTCCGAGCGCCCCGCGTTCGAGCTGCACTACCCGCACATGAGCGAGCGGATGCGGGCGGAGGCCCACGTCGGTGGACGGGTCAAGGCACAGGACCCGGACTCGGCCAAGGATGTGGCCGACCGGGGACCATCCCCGCAGAAGGGCTGATCGCCCGCCCGTACTCACCCACGGGCGTAGGTCCCGGGAACCCCGTCGGCGGCTCGTCCACCGGCGGGGTTTCCGCTTGTCAGGCCCCGCAACATCAGCACCGCCCTCCCCGATCACCTGTCAGGAGTACATGTGAGCACCACCGGCACCCCGGCTCTCCTCACCGTCACCGGGCCCGACCGCCCGGGCGTGACCGCGCGGGTGATGTCCGTCCTCGCGTCCCACCACGCCGATCTGGTCGACGTGGAGCAGGTCGTCGTCAACGGGCACCTGTCCCTGGGGCTCATGGTCCGGGTGGACGACGGCGCCGATGTCGTCACCGTCGTCAGGGAGCTCACCGAGCAGGTCCACGACCTCGGGATGCAACTCGAGGTCCAGTTCGACGACATCGCCCCCGCGGCCCCGCCCTCCACTCACGCGGTCGTGATCCTCGGCAGCCCCGTCCCGGCCTCGGCGTTCTCCGCCGTCGCCGGATCGCTGGCCTCCATCGGCGCGAACATCGACACGATCCGCGGGATCGCCGACTACCCGGTCACGGGTATCGAGTTGCACGTGTCCACCGCCGGCCGGGACTCGGCCGACGATGCCCGCCTGCGCGAGACCCTCGCCCCCCTCTCGGACGCCCACGGCGTCGACATCTCGGTGGACCGGGCCGGGCTCGGCCGTCGGTCCAAGCGACTGGTGGTGTTCGATGTGGACTCCACCCTCGTCCAGGGCGAGGTGATCGAGATGCTCGCCGCGCACGCGGGCAAGGAGGACGAGGTCCGGGCCGTCACGGAGCGTGCCATGCGCGGAGAGCTCGACTTCGCCCAGTCCCTGCACGAGCGTGTCGCGACGCTGGCAGGTCTGCCCGCCACCGTGCTGGACGAGGTCGCCTCGAGCATCGTGCTCACGCCCGGGGCCCGCACCACCATCCGCACGCTCAAGCGGCTGGGGATCCGCTGCGGGGTGGTCTCCGGCGGCTTCATCCAGGTGATCTCCGGCCTCGCCGAGGAGCTGGGACTCGACTTCGCCCGCGCCAACACCCTCGAGATCGTGGACGGCACGCTCACCGGCCGGGTGGTCGGCGAGGTGGTGGACCGCGAGGCGAAGGCCGCCTACCTCCGCGAGTTCGCCGACCAGCTCGGTATCTCCCTGAGCCAGACCGTCGCGGTAGGTGACGGTGCCAACGACATCGACATGCTCACCACCGCCGGGTTGGGGATCGCGTTCTGCGCGAAGCCCGCCCTCCGCGAGGTGGCGGACGCGTCGCTGTCCAAACCGTTCCTCGACACCGTGCTGTTCGTGCTGGGGATCACCCGCGACGAGATCGAGGCCGCGGACACCGCCGCCGGCACGTACCGCCGCGTCCCCCTGACGTGACCGGCACGCCCGGGGCGGGGGAGGGCGGTCCCGAGACCGGTGGGCCCGTGATCGGCGGCCCGGCGACCGGCGCCGCACTCGACTGGTGCCACGCCCG
>NZ_JAALDT010000225.1:0-11263 GCF_014144995.1 Dietzia sp. DQ11-71
CCACGGGCGCTGGCCGAGCAGGTCGACGACCTCGCGGCACGGTCGACCGGCCGGATCCGCGGCGTCGCCGGGTCGGCACAGAGCCCGCCGTCGCCGAGGAGCTGCTCGCCCGGGCGAGGGAGGGGGACTCGGTCGTGGGCGGGCTCATCACGTGCGCCGGGGTGCCCGAACCGGCGGGGTCGTCGATCCTCACGGTGTCCCACGCCGACTTCGCCGACCTCATCGACGCCCACCTGGGCACGGTGTTCGCCCCCTGTCGCGTCTTCGCGCCACACCTGGTGGAGGCGGGCTCGGGCGCGATCGTCACCACGTCGTCGTTCGCCTGGAAGGGCGACTACGGCGGGACCGGCTACCCGGCCGGCAAGGGCGCCGTCACCTCACTCACCATGGCGATCGCGGCGGAACTGGCCGAGCACGGGGTCCGGGCGAACGTCGTGTGCCCCGGCGCGCGCACCCGTCTGTCCAGTGGTGAGGCCTACGAGGAGCAGATCCGGGACCTGGGGCGCCGGGGAATGCTCGACGAGCTGAGTGTGGCCGGGGCACTGGACCCGGCGGGCCCGGAGTACGTCGCACCCCTCTACACCTATCTCGTCTCCGACCTCTCCGCGGGGATCACCGGGGGCGTCTTCGCCGGGTCGGGCGGCTTCGTCGGACGATTCCCCACGCCGGAGGCGCAGATCCTGGCGTACCGCGATTTCCACTCGCATGCGCCGTGGACGCCCGAGGAGATCGACGGCCTCCTCCGGACGTGAGCCGCCTCGGGACCCGCGTCGCGTGGCGGCCGCCCGCGGACCGCGCACCGGACGGGGACGACCACCTCGTCGTCGTCGCCCGTCCTCGCACGCCCCGGACGGCGTCCACCGTCAGCGCAGTGCGTCCTCGCGGAACTCACCGGGGAAGTCCACCGACGGACCGTTGTCGACCTCGCCGCGGCGCAGCTCCACCCGCCTGATCTTGCCGGAGATTGTCTTGGGCAGGTCGGTGAACTGCAGGCGCCGGACCCGCTTGTAGCCGGCCAGGTGGGTGCGCGAGTACTCGAAGATCTCGCGCGCCGTGGCCTCGGTGGGCTCCCAGCCGCCGGCCAGGACGACGAAGGCCTTGGGCACGCTCAGCCGCACCGGGTCAGGGGAGGGGACGACGGCGGCCTCGGCGACGGCCGGGTGCTCGAGCAGCACCGATTCCAGCTCGAACGGCGAGATCCGGTAGTCGGAGGACTTGAACACGTCGTCGGTGCGCCCGACGTAGGTGATGTAGTCCTCCGCGTCGCGGGACCCCACGTCGCCGGTGTGGTAGAAGCCGTCCGCGTAGGCGGCGTCGGTGCGCTCGGCATCACCGTGGTAACCGACCATCAGTCCAAGCGGGCGGGGATCGAGGCGCAGGCAGATCTCGCCCTCCGCGCCGTCGCCGGCGAGCTCCCGACCGGTGGCCGGGTCGACCAGCACCACGTCGAAGCCGGGGCACGGGCGGCCCATCGAGCCGTCCTTGATGGGCTGGCCCGGGGTGTTGGCGATCTGCACGGTGGTCTCGGTCTGGCCGAACCCGTCGCGGATCGTCACCCCCCACGCGTCCCGGACCCGACCGATGACCTCGGGGTTGAGTGGCTCGCCGGCGCCCACCGCCAGGCGGGGCGGGACCTGCAGCTGGGTCAGGTCGGCCTGGATGAGCATTCGCCACACGGTCGGGGGGCAGCACAGGCTCGTCACGCCGCAGCGGTCCATCTCGCGCATCATCGCCGCGGCGTCGAAGCGCGAGTAGTTGTAGATGAACACGCACGACCCGGCGATCCACGGGGTGAAGACGTTCGACCAGGCGTGCTTGGCCCAGCCGGGGGAGGAGACGTTGAGGTGGACGTCGCCGGGCTGGAGGCCGATCCAGTACATGGTCGACAGGTGGCCCGCCGGGTAGGAGGCGTGCGTGTGCTCGACGAGCTTGGGCTTGCTGGTGGTGCCGGAGGTGAAGTACAGCAGCAGGGTGTCGTCGGCGTGGGTGGTGTGGGTCGGTTCGAAGTCGGGGGAGGCGTCCATCGCTCCGGCCAGGTCAGTCCAGCCCGCCGGCGTGCCGCCCCGCTCGTCCCCGCCGACCGAGATGCGCTGGTAGTCGCCGGAGATGTCGGCGAACCGTTCGGCCAGCTCGCCGCGCGCGATGACGTGCTTGATGCCGCCGCGCGCAATGCGGTCCCGCAGGTCGCCCTCGGCGAGCAGCGTGGTGGCGGGGATGACCACGGCACCGAGCTTGATCACCGCCAGCATGACGTCCCACAGCTCCACCTGGTTGGCCAGCATGAGCAGGATGCGGTCGCCGGGCTCGACGCCCCGCTCTCGCAGCCAGTTGGCCGTCCGGTCGGACCGGACCCGCATCTCCTCGAACGAGTACTTGGCCTCGGTCGGGGCGCCGCCGCCGTCGTTCTCCTCGACGATCCACAGGGCGGGGTCGTCGTTCCCCTCGGCCTGGACGTCGAACCAGTTCAGTGCCCAGTTCCACTCGTCGAGCTCGGGCCAGGCGAAGCCGTCCCGCGCGGCGTCGTAGTCCAGCGCGTGTGCCTGGAGGAAGTCGCGGGCGGCGCGGAACCGGACGGTGGCCTCGGTGGGCAGCGGGGGCATGGATGCTCCTGTCGACGGAACGTGTGAGTGAGTCAGCTCACAGTAGGTCTGCGGCGGGGCGCGGCGGTACACCCGAAAGGGGAGGGTCCGGGGTCGATCGGGCCCCGGCTATGGATTACTAGGAGTTGCAAGTATATGGTGATGGGCATCACGGGACAGGGGTGAGCGGGCTCAGACGCGCGCCGCCCCACTGAGGAAGGGACGTCCATGTCGGATCTCAGGCAGGTCGAGCACTACATCAACGGCGCGCGGGTCGCGGCCACCGGGGGGCGGAGCCAGGAAGTGCTCAACCCCAGCACGGGCAAGGCGCAGGCGGTCGTACCACTGGCCACCACGGCCGAGGTCGACGACGTCATCGCCAAGGCCGCCGCCGCGCAGAAGGCGTGGGCCGCGCAGAACCCGCAGAAGCGCGCCCGCGTGCTCATGCGGTTCGTGGACCTGGTCAACCAGAACATGGACGAGCTCGCCGAGCTGCTCGCGATCGAGCACGGCAAGACCACGCCGGACGCCAAGGGCGACATCCAGCGCGGCCTCGAGGTCGTCGAGTTCGCGATCGGCATCCCGCACCTGCTCAAGGGCGAGTTCACCGAGAACGCGGGAACCGGCGTGGACGTCTACTCCATGCGCCAGCCGCTGGGCGTCGTCGCCGGCATCACCCCGTTCAACTTCCCGGCCATGATTCCGCTGTGGAAGGCCGGCCCGGCCATCGCCTGTGGCAACGCGTTCGTCCTCAAGCCTTCCGAGCGGGACCCCTCCGTGCCGGTGCGCCTGGCCGAGCTGTTCACCGAGGCGGGCCTGCCGGACGGCATCTTCCAGGTCGTGCACGGCGACAAGGAGGCCGTGGACGCGATCCTCGACAACGACACGATCCAGGCGGTCGGCTTCGTCGGATCCACCCCGATCGCGCAGTACATCTACGAGAACGCCGCCCGCACCGGCAAGCGCGCCCAGTGCTTCGGCGGCGCCAAGAACCACGCGATCATCATGCCGGACGCCGACATGGACCAGGTCGCGGACGCCCTGGTCGGCGCCGGTTTCGGTTCGGCCGGCGAGCGCTGCATGGCCATCTCCGTGGCCGTCCCCGTCGGCGAGGGCACGGCCGAGGCGCTCCTCGAGAAGCTGCTGCCCAAGGTCAAGGACCTCAAGGTCGGCCACAGCCACGATCCGCAGTCCGACTACGGCCCGCTGGTGACCCCCGAGTCCAAGGCCCGGGTCCTCGACTACATCGATCAGGGCGAGAAGGCCGGCGCCGAGCTCCTCGTCGACGGTCGCGGTGTCGGGGCCTACACCGGCGAGTTCAACGGCGAGGACATCTCCGAGGGCTACTACGTGGGCCCGACGCTCATGGACAAGGTGACGCCGGACATGAGCGTCTACACCGACGAGATCTTCGGCCCCGTCCTCGTGGTGGTCCACGCCAAGGACTTCGAGGAGGCGCTGAGCCTGCCCAACGACCACGAGTACGGCAACGGCGTGGCGATCTTCACCCGCGACGGCGACGCCGCCCGCGAGTTCGTCTCCCGCGTCGAGGTCGGCATGGTCGGCGTCAACGTGCCGATCCCGGTCCCGATCGCGTACCACACCTTCGGTGGCTGGAAGAAGTCCGGATTCGGCGACCTCAACCAGCACGGCCCGGAGTCGATCAAGTTCTACTCCAAGGTCAAGACCGTCACGCAGCGCTGGCCGTCGGGCATCAAGGACGGGGCCGACTTCAACATCCCCACGATGGACTGACCGGCTCGCCCCAGGAGAGGAACACCCATGTTCACCCTTGATGACGACGACAAGGTCATCGTCGACGCCGCACGCGACTTCTCGGACAAGCGGATCGGTCCCAAGGCGCAGGAGTGGGACGAGACCCACCACTTCCCCATGGACGTCCTCCGCGAGGCCGCCGGGATGGGCATGGGCGCGATCTATGTCTCCGAGGAGGTCGGCGGCAGCGGGATGCGTCGACTGGACGGCGTGCGGATCTTCGAGCAGCTCGCGCGCGGGTGCCCGTCGGTGGCGGCGTACCTGTCCATCCACAACATGTGCGTGTGGATGGTCGACGAGTTCGGCACCGACGAGCAGCGCCGGCAGTGGATCCCCGAGCTGGCCTCGCTCGAGAAGTTCGCCAGCTACTGCCTTACCGAGCCGGGCGCCGGGTCGGACGCGGCGGCGCTGCGCACCAAGGCGGTCCGCGACGGTGACCACTACGTGCTCAGCGGCACCAAGCAGTTCATCTCCGGGGGCGGCCAGTCGGACGTCTACCTGGTGATGGCCCGGACCGGGGAGGCCGGCCCCAAGGGCATCTCGGCGTTCCTGGTCCCGGCCGACTCGGACGGGCTGAGCTTCGGCCCCGACGAGCGGAAGATGGGCTGGAACGCCCAGCCGACGGCGCAGGTGATCATGGAAAGCGTCCGGGTTCCGGCCGCCAACCTCATCGGCGGCGCGGACACCGGCGGGGCGGGGCTCGGCTTCACCATCGCGATGCGTGGACTCAACGGCGGGCGCATCAACATCGCCGCCTGCTCGCTGGGCGGGGCCCAGGAGGCGTACTCGCGGGCCGTGGCACATGTGCGGGACCGCGAGGCGTTCGGCGGTGCGCTCATCGACGAGCCGACCATCCGGTTCACCCTGGCCGAGATGGCCACCGAGCTGGAGGCCAGTCGGCTCCTGCTGTGGCGCGCCGCCGCGGCGCTGGACGCCAAGGAGCCGGACCACGTCGAGCTGTGTGCCATGGCGAAGCTGTTCGTCACCGACCGGTGCTTCGACATCGCCGACCGGTCGCTGCAGCTGTTCGGCGGCTACGGGTATCTATCCGAATACGGAATCGAGAAGATCGTGCGGGATCTGCGGGTGCACCGCATCCTCGAGGGCACGAACGAGATCATGCGCGTCGTCGTCGGCAGGGCCGTCGCCGCGCGCGGACTGGGAGCGTAGGAATGACCAACGAACTGCCGACCGTCGCTTTCCTCGGCCTGGGCAACATGGGCGGTCCCATGGCGGCCAACCTCGTCGGTGCCGGCCACGAGGTCCGCGGTTTCGACCCGGTTCCCGCCGCGCAGGAGGCCGCGCGTTCGGCCGGCGTCACCGTGTGCGAGACGCCGGCCGAGGCGGTCCGCGGGGCCGGCGTCGTCATCACGATGCTCCCCAACGGCGCGCTGGTCACCTCCACCTACGACGACGTCCTGGGGGAGGCGGAGGCCGGCACGCTGTTCATCGATTCGTCCACCATCTCGGTCGACGACGCCCGGGCGGTGCACGCCAAGGCCGTCGAGGCGGGGATGCTCCAGGTGGACGCCCCCGTCTCCGGCGGTGTCAAGGGCGCGACCGCGGGGACGCTGGCGTTCATGGTGGGCGGGGAGGACGAGGCGTTCGCCGCGGCGCAGCCGGTCCTCGAGCCCATGGCGGGCAAGGTCATCCACTGCGGCGCCGCGGGGGCCGGCCAGGCCGCCAAGGTCTGCAACAACATGGTCCTGGCCGTCCACCAGATCGCGATCGGCGAGGCGTTCGTGCTGGCGGAGCGGCTGGGGCTCGAGCACCAGGCCCTGTACGACGTCGTCACCGGGGCCACCGGCAACAGCTGGGCGCTGCACACCAACTGCCCCGTGCCCGGCCCGGTGCCCACCTCCCCGGCGAACAACGACTTCACGCCCGGCTTCGCCACGGCCCTGATGAACAAGGACCTGGGACTGGCACTGGCCGCGCTGGAGAGCACCGGAACGGTCGCGCCGCTCGGTGCGGCGGCCGCGGCGCTGTACGACGAGTTCGCGCAGGACAACGGTGGCAAGGACTTCAGCGCCATCATCACCAGCATCCGCGATTCCGCGCGGAGCTGACCGTCTCCACTCTCGGGAGCTGACCATGACCACCCTTCGACCCAGTGATTCGGACGCGGTCCTCGGCGCCCTGCGACGCGCCCGGCAGGAGTCCGGTCTGCCGATCGTGTTCGCAGGGCAGGCCGACGGCGAGACGGCGAAGCTCAGCCGCTTCATCGGCGTCCGCACGAACTCCATGCAGGGTCTGGCCGTGGCCAAGGGCCGGGGGCTCGGTGGGCACGTCATGGCGTCGGGGCGTCCCGCGACGGTCCGCGACTACGAGGAGTGCTCCAGCATCACGCGCGACTACGCCGATGCGGTGGAGCAGGAGGGCCTGAGGGCCATCATCTCGGTGCCGGTGATGGTCTCCGGCGTCGCGCGGACGATCCTCTACGGGTCGGCGCGCGTGGCCACCCAGCTCGGCGACCACGTCGCCAGGACGTTCAACTCGGTCGCCTCGGACCTCGCCGCGGAGTTCCAGGTCAGGGACGAGGTCGACCGACGGCTGCGGATGGCGGACCTCGCCGCCGCGGAGCACTCCGTCGGCTTCGAGGCCGCGGACCGCGAGCAGCTGCGGGTCCTCCACGGAGAGCTACGGGCGATCGCCGCTGAGCTGGGCGATCCGGCACTGCGCGACCGTCTCCTGGCCGCCGGGTCCGCACTCGCCGGCGTGGGACGGGCGCCCGACGCCGGTGACATCCCGGTCCCCGCCAAATCGGTGCTCTCGCCGCGCGAGATCGACGTGCTGGCCCAGGTCGCTCTCGGCTGCTCGAATGCCGAGGTGGGGGCGCGGCTGTCGCTGTCCCCGGAGACCATCAAGGCGTACCTGCGCAACATCGGCACCAAGCTCGGCACGCGGTCGCGGATGGAGTCGGTGGCGCGCGCCCGGCTCCTCGGCGTCCTGCCCTGAGCCGCCCCGACAGGCCGGCGGCCCGGAACGGCGGCGCGTGCCGGCAGGTCACCCCGTCGGGGACCCCTGGTCCTGCCACGACACCCGGACCCCTGTCGCGGGACGGGTGAGCATCCGCGTCCACGGGAAGGTGAGATCGTCGGGATCCCGACTGATGCGCACCTCCGGACGGCACATCGCGGCCACCGCGGCGGACAGGGCGGCCACTGCGAGCTTCTCGCCGGGACACCGGTGTCCGGTGCGGACACCCGCCCCGCCCTGCGGGACGAACGCCTCGAGCTGCTCGGCGTCTGCGACCCCCATGAACCTCTCGGCGTCGAACGTCGAGGCGTCGTCCCAGTGGTTGGGGTCGGTGTCGGTGCCGAGGAGATCCAACAGGACCCGTTCGCCCCTGCGCACCGGGCACCCGTGCACCTCGAAGTCCGAGGTGGCCATCGCCGGCAGCATCGGTACGAACGGGTAGACGCGCCGGACCTCCCGGGCTAACGCGACGGCCTCCGGGACATCGGAGAGCCGGCCCGCGGCCGAGGAGGCCTCCCGGATCCGTGCGGCCCACCCGGGATTTCCCGTGAGCGCGACTGCCGCGAACGCGGCGAACCGGGCCACCGCCACCGTCGGGCGGGTGAGGTTCTGCAGCTCCACGGCGGCGGTCCGGTCGTCGACTGCAGCGCCGTCGGAGTCCCGCAGGTCGGCCATGGCCGCCAGGACCGAGTCGGGCTCCGCGCGCAGTCCGCCGGTCCGCACCGCGCGGATCAGGCCGGTGGCCCAGCGGTCCAGCCGGACGCGCTCGACCTCGGCGACCGGGTTGGTCGCGACCTTTCCGAACGAGTCGAGGAGCCTGCTCATCTGCCGGGCCCGGCGATCGGCCTCCGCCGGGGCGAGCAGGAGGCCCGCCCAGCGGAACGCCGCCCGACCGAACGCCGTGGTGGTGTCGTCGTAGACCGTGCCGGTACCGCTGCGCGCCCAGTCGCCGAGCATCCCCTCGAGTTCACCGGCGACCAGCTCGGAGAACCGTGCGGCGCGCTCGTCGTCATAGGCCATGTCGGCGAGTGCGTTCTCGCGTACCTCGTGCGCGCGGCCGTCGAGTCCGTGGACGGCGCCCGGGCCGAAGAGGGGAAACCGGATGAACCCGGGCATGGCGCCGTCGCGCTCGACCTTGTAGCCGTTGTAGAAGCTCGAGAGCCCTCCACACCCCGCAGCAGGTCCGCGGCGTCCCACGAGCCGCAGTCGGACCGGGGCCTACGAACCGGGGGAGACCCCGCTCGCTGTCGTACCCGCGAGGCGGAGAGCTATACGGACTGGTGGGAAGTCGAGGGCTGGTCGCTGAGCACTCGTGGGGGGAGGGGGGCCGAGGCATCGGGCGCGCTTCTTCGGGCTGGTTGTCGGCGTCTCGCTCGTCTTCCGAGGGTCATTCGCGGCGGTGCGCTTCCAGTCCCGCGGTGCCTGGGTCGCCCGGCCACTACGTGATCCGGATCACCGACCATCCACTTTCGGGTGTATCGGGTGTGGTCCCAGTCACATACCTTTTCCTCAATCGACGTTCACTCGTCGGGGAACACGTCCCGCGCCAGGGCCCCCACCCGGCGCCCCACGAGACTTGGAGTTGTCTTGACAGCCACGAACCTCCCCGCTGGGGGTACGGCGCCACAGTCGCCGAACCCGTCAGCGGAGCCCAAGAAGACCTCGCTCACGAAGGTGGCGGCGGCCTCCTCTATCGGAACGACGATCGAGTGGTACGACTTCTTCATCTACGGCACCGCCGCGGCGCTGGTCTTCCCCACTCTGTTCTTCCCAGGCCAGGATGCGGCGGCGGCGACGCTCTCGTCGTTCGCGACCTTCGCGGTCGCCTTCTTCGCGCGCCCGGTCGGCGCCGCGCTCTTCGGCCACTTCGGCGACCGCATCGGTCGTAAGCGCACGCTGGTGTGGACGCTGATGATCATGGGCGTCGCCACCGTGTTCATCGGGCTGCTGCCCGGGTACGGCACCGGCGCGTTCGGAATGTTCGAGGGCGGTATCGGCATCTGGGCCCCGACCCTCCTCGTGGTCTGCCGGTTCTTCCAGGGCTTCGCGGTCGGCGGCGAGTGGGCGGGCGCGACGTTGCTCACCGCGGAGTACGCACCCCAGGGCAAGCGCGGGATGATGGGCATGTGGCCCCAGCTCGGTGTGGCCTTCGCGTTCTTCCTCTCTTCGGGGACGTTCCTCCTCTTCTCCCTGATCGCCGGCGACGGCGCCGACGTCGACAGCCCGTTCATGCAGTACGGCTGGCGCATCCCGTTCCTGCTCTCCGCCGTCCTCGTCCTGATCGGGCTGTGGATCCGCATCTCGATCGAGGAGACCCCGGTCTTCCGTCAGACGCAGGAGCGTCAGGCCAGGGAGGCCGCCGCGACCGAGGCCGCCGACAAGGCCGCGAACCGGGCCCCGGCCCCCAAGACGCTGCCGTTCGCCGACGCGATCCGCCACCAGTGGAAGGAGATCCTCATCGCCGGTGGCGCGCTCACCTCGCTGTTCTCCCTCTTCTACATGGGCACCTCGTTCCTCACGAACTACGCCACCAAGAACCTCGAGCACACGCGGCCCTTCGTCCTCGGCATGGGCATGCTCGCCGCCCTGATCTTCGGTGCCGCCATCGCACTGTCCGCCATGTACTCGGACCGGATCGGCCGCAAGAAGGTCATCGGCACCTCGGTGGCGCTGGCCGTGGTCTGGACGCTGTTCGTCTTCCCCATCCTCGACACCGGGTCGCCGATCGCGTTCGCAGTGGTCCTCTTCGTCACGCTGATCATCTTCGGTATCGCCTACGGTCCGGCCGGCGCGCTCCTGCCCGAGTTGTTCCAGGCCCGCTACCGCTACACCGGTGCCGGCCTCGGGTACAACCTCGCCGGCATCCTCGGTGGCGCACTGCCCCCGCTGGCTGCCGCCGCCATGGTCGCCGCGGGCAACACGCTCGGTGTCGGAATCATGCTCTCGCTGCTGTCCGCCATGTCCATGCTCTGCGTGGTGGCCATGACCGAGTCCAGCAAGAACGAGATGCACGCGGACTCCGAGATCATCGAGGACCGCGTCCTCGCCACCGAGGTGCCCTGACCCGCCTCTGACGGAACCCTGTGCTGAAGGCCCCGAGCGGATCCGTCCCACGAACAGCCGCGCCCGGCCCCACCCGAGAGGGGGCCGGGCGCGGTGTCGTGTCCGGGGTCCGGCGATCGCCACGGTCACACAGACCGGCGGTGGCGGGGAGCGGCCCTCCCGGCCGGGCCGGGTCGGTCAGAAGTCGCCGGCGGACCGGCGAAGCGCGGCGATGGCCTCGATGAGCGCCACCTGCTCGTCCTCGTCCATCCCCGGGTCGGCGAACACGCCGGAGTTCAGTGCCGCGGTCGCCTCGGCCACCACCTGCCTGCCCTCGGCCGTGATCTCCACGAGGGTCGTCCGCCCGTCCGTCGGATGCGGCCGTCGCTCCACGAGTCCCGCGTCGAGGAGGCGCTTCATGGCGCTGGTGACGCTGGTGACGTGTACCTGGAGGCGCTCCGAGGCCTTGGTGATGGGCAGCGCTCCGGAGCGGGAGAAGGCCAGCAGCCGGAGGAGTTCATAGCGGGGAAACGACAGGTTCCACGGCCGTAGAGTTTCCTCGACCCGGGCCAGGAGGATCTGGTGCGCCCGCATCACGGAGGTCACCACCGTCATCCCCTGCGCGGCGTCCGTCCAGCCCTCTCGCTCCCAGTTGGCGCGGGCCTGGTCGATGCGATCGGGGATCGGGGCGGTCCTGGGGGGCAAGGCTCACTCCTGTCGGACGCGGCGGTGGGATGATGGGCAGTCTATCCACACCAACCAGGAGGTTCAGGCGCCGTGGGCGATTCCGATGCGCAATCCCCGCCGGTGGCGACGACGGCCGGGGCGCCCCGGGTCCACGACCGCGCGGCGCAGGTGATCGCGGCCGCCGGCGGCCGGGTGCCGGA
>NZ_JAALDT010000226.1:0-7062 GCF_014144995.1 Dietzia sp. DQ11-71
GACCCGGGCGCGGGCCATCACGCATCGAGACCCTCACGGCCCGCGGCGCGCCCGCCCCCTCAGGGCCCGCCCTCCGGCACCCACACCGCCCGCCGGACCGCGTCCCGGATACCCCGTCAGCGATCCGCCCACCCCTCGGGGGGCCGAATTGGGGCCCGGCCCGGGTCTTGATACAGTGTTCCGGTGCCGAGGCGAGACCGCCCGGAACGCGAGGTCCTATAGCTCAGCGGAAGAGCGCTCCGTTCACACCGGAGAGGTCACTGGTTCGAACCCAGTTAGGACCACCCTTGAAGCGGGCGAGAGCCCACGACGACCCCCGGACTCCATCACGGAGACCGGGGGTCGTCCGCATTTCAGCCGTTCGGGACCGTGCTGGCAGCGCCACGACGCGGCGGCGCATTCACCGCGCCTGCCTCTACATGTGTCAAACGATGGTGCGCCTGAATTGATCGAGTGATCGAGATCTCAACGTTTGTCAAGGGTATGAAACAACTGAGGACCTCTGCCGTCACGCATCTGCAACACAACCTCTGGCTCGGGCCTCGTGGCCCTCGCCGGTTTCGGCGCGGCGGCGCTGGCGATGTGACATGACATAGCGGCGTACAGCGCGACCGGGCGCCCGGTGGTGTGTACGGGCTCGGTGGTGTGTACGAGCTCGGTGGCGTGTACGGACTCGGCGGGGACTCAGACCTCCGCAGCCACCGCCTGCTCCAGTGCGTCATCGAACACCTCGACCGGCTGGGCCCCGCTGACGGCGAGTCGGTCGTCGAACACGAAGAACGGCACCCCCCGGACCCCGAGACCGCGGGCCGTCTCGACGTCGCGGTGCACCAGGTCGGCGAACGCGTCCCCCCGGAGCACCCGGTCGACCTCCTCCGCCGGCAGCCCGGCCCCGACCCCGATCTCACGCAGCACCACCGGGTCCGAGATCGCCCGTCCCTCGCTGAAGTGGGCGCGTCGCAGGGCCTCGTCCACCGCGTCCGCCCGTCCGTGCTCGGCGGCCAGGGCGGCCAGGCGGTGGGCGTCGAAGGTCGAACAGATGCGCGCGGACCGCCAGTCGAAGTCCAGACCGAGTTCGGTGAACCGGGCGGCCATCTGCTCCTGCCCGGCCTCCGCGTCGGCGAGCGACATCCCGTACTTGCGCGAGAGCATCTGTGCGCTCGTCTCGGTCGGCTCGTCGCCGACGACGCGGGGAGCGGAGGGGTCGAGTTCGTAGGCCCGCCACACCACCTCGACCTCGATCTCGGGGTGTCGCGCACGGAACGTCTCCAGTGCCGCCTCGAGGTGCCGCTTGCCGATCCAGCAGAACGGACAGACGACGTCGGACCAGATGTCGATGCGCATGCCGGGTGCAACGTCGCGCCGCGGTCCGGGATTCCGTCAGGGCCCCGGGTAGCATGGACCGGCCCGGTCCCTGTCGTGGACCGGTGTCAGCCCGGGTGGCCCACTGGCACCCGACGTCCACTGCCCGAGGAGATCTCCCCCCGTGTCCGAGAACCGCATACCGGAAACCGATGCCGACGCGACGGGTGCGGCCCCTGTGACGACCGTCGTCCCGGCCGGTGAACCCGCGGGCAAGATCCTCGCCGAGCGGGAGCTGCAGTCGCGCAGCGGCCCGGAGACGATCGTCGTGGTGCGGGATCCGGAGGGGACCCTGCGGGATCTGTCCTGGGCGCCCGCCGAGGACACCGAGGTCGAGCTGGTCCGCGCCGATTCGGAGGACGGGCGGTCGGTGATCCGGCATTCGTGCGCACACGTGCTCGCCCAGGCGGTACAGGACAAGTTCCCCGAGGCCAAGCTGGGGATCGGTCCGCCGATCGAGAACGGCTTCTACTACGACTTCGACGTGACCGAGCCCTTCACACCCGAGGACCTCAAGGACCTCGAGAAGCGGATGAAGAAGATCATCAAGGCCGGCCAGCGCTTCTCGCGGCGGGAGTACGCCTCGCTCGACGAGGCGCGCACCGAGCTGGCGGGCGAGCCGTACAAGCTCGAACTGGTCGAGGACAAGGGCCGGGCGGACGCCGGTGACGCCGACGGCGCGGTGGCGCTCGAGGACTCCGAGATCATGGAGGTCGGCGCGGGTGCGCTGACCGCCTACGACAACCTCAACCCCCGCACGGGCGAGGTCATCTGGTCGGATCTGTGCCGCGGCCCGCACACGCCCACCACCAAGTTCATCCCCGCGTTCACCCTCACGCGCTCGTCCGCTGCCTACTGGCGGGGCGATCAGAACAACGCCGGTCTCCAGCGGATCTACGGCACGGCCTGGGAGAGCACCGAGGCCATGGACGCCTACCTCGACCGTCTGGCCGAGGCGGAGAAGCGCGACCACCGTCGGCTCGGGACCGAGCTGGACCTGTTCAGCTTCCCCGACGAGATCGGGTCCGGGTTCCCGGTGTTCCATCCCCGCGGCGGGATCATCCGCAACGAGATGGAGCAGCACTCCCTCAGGCGCCACCTGTCCGCCGGGTACTCACTCGTCAACACCCCGCACGTGACCAAGGGCGACCTGTTCCGCAAGTCCCAGCACTTGAGCTGGTACTCGGAGGGGATGTTCCCCCCCATGGTCCTGGACGCGGAGTACGACGCGGACGGCAAGGAGACCAAGCCGGGGCAGGACTACTACGTCAAGCCGATGAACTGCCCCATGCACAATCTCGTCTTCGACTCCCGCGGCCGCTCGTACCGCGAGCTCCCGCTGCGGATGTTCGAGTTCGGCACCGTGTACCGGTACGAGAAGTCCGGGGTGATCCACGGCCTCACCCGCGCCCGCGGCTTCACCCAGGACGACGCGCACATCTACTGCACCGAGGAGCAGATGGAGGGCGAGATCGCCTCCGTCCTGTCCTTCATCATCTCGCTCCTGCGCGACTACGGCCTCGAGGACTTCTACCTCGAGCTGTCGACCAAGGATCCGGAGAAGTACGTCGGCGGCGACGAGATCTGGGAGCGCGCGACCGACACGCTGCGTCGGGTGGCCACGAACTCCGGCCTCGAGCTGGTCCCGGACCCGGGCGGGGCCGCCTTCTACGGCCCCAAGATCTCCGTCCAGGCACGCGACGCCATCGGGCGGACGTGGCAGATGTCGACGGTCCAGCTGGACTTCAACCTGCCCGAGCTGTTCGACCTGACCTACAACGCCGCGGACGGCACCAAGAAGCGGCCGGTCATGATCCACCGCGCGCTCTTCGGCTCGATCGAGCGGTTCTTCGCCGTCCTGCTCGAGCACTACGCCGGTCTGTTCCCGGCGTGGCTGGCGCCCGTGCAGGTGGTGGGCATCCCCGTGGCGGAGGCGCACGAGAAGCATCTCGAGGACGTGATCGACGAGCTCCGGGGGCGCGGTATCCGCGCCGAGCTCGACGTCTCCGACGAGCGGATGCAGAAGAAGATCCGCAACCACACCACCGGCAAGGTCCCGTTCATGCTCCTGGCCGGTGACCGCGACGTCGAGGCGGGCGCGGTGAGCTTCCGGTTCCCGGACGGGACGCAGCTCAACGGGGTCTCGCGGAACGCCGCGATGGACAAGATCTCGTACTGGGTCAACTCCCGACGCAACGACGTGCCGACTTCGGAGCGCGTGTGACGGCCGGAGATCCGTCCTCGACGGGCGTCTACCGCCAGTTCGGGGTGGGGGAGGACCACCTCCAGTTGCTGTGGGCCCCCTACCGGATGTCATATATCGCCGAGTCGCGTCCCGAGCCGGCCGAGGGGATGACGGGGGAGCCGTTCCTCGACATCCCGAGGATGAGCGACGAGGACGGGCTGGTGGTCGCCCGGGGCGAGCACGTCTACGTCGTGCTCAACCTGTTCCCCTACAACCCGGGTCACTCGATGGTGGTTCCGTACCGCAAGGTGGCGGACCTGGAGGACCTCGACGACGACGAGTCCCGCGAACTCATGTCGTACACGCAGCACCTGATCCGGGTCATCAAGGCGGTTTCGAACCCGGACTCGTTCAACGTGGGGCTCAATCTGGGTGGCGCGGCCGGCGGGTCCCTGTCCGAGCATCTGCACCAACACGTCGTGCCACGCTGGATCGGTGACGCGAACTTCATTACCGTGACCGGCGGAACCAAGGTGCTCCCGCAGCTCCTCCGACAGACGCGGCAGCTGCTCTCGGAGGCGTGGTCCACCACGATGTCAACGGGCGATGTGTCCGGACCAGACCGCACCTCGAAGTAGGCAGGGAGTCGAATGCTCAGCGAGTACGGAAGGTCGGGGGTCGCCAGGGTGGCCCACCCCCTGGCGGCGTTCCTCGTCCGCAGCGGCGTCACCGCCAACGGGATCACCCTCGCCGGCCTCCTGCTGACCTGCGCCGCGGCGATCACCCTGTTCGGACCCGGTCACCTGGTGGCCGGCGCGATCGTCATCGCACTGTGCACCCTGTTCGATCTGGTGGACGGGGCGGTCGCCCGCGCGAGCGGGGGCGGGTCACCGTACGGGGCCCTGGTCGACGCGGTCTCCGACCGGGTCGCGGACGGCGTGATCCTGGCGTCGCTGGTGTGGTGGCTGGTCTACACCGAGCCCGAGAACCGCTACGCGCTGGTCATGCTCCTGTCCTGCCTGATCCTGTCCCAGGTGGTGTCCTACTCCAAGGCCCGCGCCGACGCGGGCGGACTCCGCACACCGGGCGGGCTCATGGAGCGCGCCGATCGCCTGGTCCTCATCCTGCTCGGCGCCGGCCTCGAGGGGCTGGGGGTGCCGTGGGCACTCGAGGTCGGGCTGACCGCCGTCGCGGCGGGCAGTTTCGTCACGGTGATCCAACGGGTGTGGGGCGGACGCACCGACTACCTCGAACGCGTGGCGCGTAGCGACGCCCCCGCGGTGGGAGACCGATGAGCGCGCTCGGCAATCGCCTTTCCGATCTCGGGTACGCCGCCGGATGGGCCGTGGTGCGCGCCCTTCCAGAGCCGACCGCGCGCGCCCTCTTCCGTGCGGGCGCCGATCTCGCGGCCCGCCGACAGGGTCCGGACTCGCAGCTGCGCAGGAACCTGGCCCGCGTCCTCGGGGTCACCCCGGCCGAGGTCCCCGACGACCTGATCAGGGAGTCCTTCCGCTCCTATGCCCGCTACTGGCGCGAGGCCTTCCGTCTCCCCTCGATGGACCGCGAGGCCGTGGCCCGCGAGATGGACCGGACGATCGCCGGGGTCGAGAACCTCGACGCGGCGCTCGAGCAGGGGCGCGGGGTGGTCGTCGCGCTGCCGCACTCGGCCAACTGGGACCTGGGCGGCACCTGGCTGGCGCGACGCTACGGCGGGTTCGCCACCGTCGCCGAGAGACTCGAGCCGGAATCGCTGTACCAGCGCTTCCTGGACTTCCGCGAGGGCCTGGGCTTCACCATCTACCCGCACATGGGCGGACCCACCCCGCCGCTGGACGCGCTGCGCGAGTACCTCTCAGGGGGCGGGATCGTCTGCCTACCGGGGGAGCGGGACCTGCGCCGGACCGGGGTGCCCGTGACGTTCTTCGGCGAGCAGACGCGCATGCCCGCGGGTGCGGCCCGGCTCGCGGTGGAGACCGGCGCGCCGCTGCTGGTCGCCCAGTTCTGGTACGCCGACGAGGAGACGATGCGGGTCCGCATCACGCCGCCCATCGACGTCTCGGACGGGATCGAGTCGGCGGTGCAGGCGATGGCCGACCTCTTCGCCGAGGGGATCGCCCGGCACCCCGCGGACTGGCACATGCTCCAGCCATTGTGGCTGGACGACCTGCCGGCCGAGCGGCGTGCGCGGATCGAGGGCTGACCCCGCCGTGCGCATCGGCATGATCTGCCCCTACTCGTTCGACGCCCCGGGCGGGGTGCAGGCCCACGTCGTGGACCTGACCGAGGAACTGCGGCGCCGCGGACACACGGTCCGGGTCCTGGCCCCGGGCAGTCCCGGCAGCGCGCCGGTCTCCGGGATGACCCTGACCGGGCCGGGCGTCCCGATCCCCTACAACGGCTCCGTCGCCCGGCTCAGCTTCGGGCCCGCCACCTGGCGGGCCACCCGACACTGGCTCCGCGAGCAACCGCTGGACGTCCTGCACATCCACGAACCCAACGCCCCGGGCGTCGGCATGTTCGCCCTGGCGATGTCCTCCGGGCCCATCACCGCCACGTTCCACACCTCCACCACGGGGTCGATGATCCTCGGCGCCGCCGACGGGGTCCTGGCCCCGCTGCTCGAGAAGATCCGCGGGAGAATCGCGGTGTCGACCCTGGCGCGCCGCTGGCAGATGGAGGCCCTGGGCTCCGACGCCGTCGAGATCCCCAACGGTGTCGACGTGTCCGCGTTCACCGACGTCGACACCTCAGCCGAACCGACCGACGCGCCGACCGTGGCGTTCCTCGGCCGCTACGACGAACCCCGCAAGGGGATGGGCGTGCTCGCCGCGGCGCTCCCCGCCGTCCTCCGGGACGTGCCGGACCTGCGGCTGCGGGTCATGGGCGACGGCGACGAACGGACACTGCGCGCCGCCCTCCCGGCCGGGTTGGACGTGGAGTTCCTCGGCCGGGTCGACGACACCCGCAAGGCCGCGGTGCTGGCCGCAGCGGACGTCTACTGCGCACCCAACACCGGCGGGGAGAGCTTCGGCATCGTCCTCTTGGAGGCCATGTCCGCCGGGACCGCCGTCGTGGCCGCCGACCTCGACGCGTTCCGCCGTGTCCTCCGGGACGGCGAGTGCGGGGAACTCGCCACGGTCGGCGACGCCGACGCCCTCGCCGCAGCCCTCACGAGGGTCCTCACCGACCCCGGTCGCCGCGCCGACCTCCGCACCCGCGGTCTCCAGGCGGTCCGGGAGTACGACTGGCCCGTCGTCGCCGACCGGGTCGTGCGTGTGTACGAGACCATCCGCGGCCCGGGGGAGACGCTCCGTGTCCGTTGAACTGATCGTCCTCGTCGTCGTCCTCGTCGCCGCGCTCGCGGCGTTGTTCACCGCGTACCTCTCCGCTCACCGCCTGGACCGGCTCCACATCCGCACCGACCTGGCCCGCGCCGCCCTGACCGGGGCCCTGGAGCGACGCCACACGGTCGCCGCCGCCGTCGCCAGCGACCTCTCGGCGCGGGACCCGGCGGG
>NZ_JAALDT010000227.1:0-2337 GCF_014144995.1 Dietzia sp. DQ11-71
AGCACGCCGAAGGCCAGCCACTGCAGTCCGTAGGACAGGTACGGGCCGTTCTCGATGCCGGGGATCGGGGCGGGGGAGAGCGATCCTGGCTGGCCCCCGGCCAGCTGCAGGTAGCCCTCCGACACGAGGTCGTGTCCGAGGGTGTCGCCGATGACGACCGGGTCCACCACGCGCACGGCGGGCAGTCCGGCCATCGGGACGGGCTCGGTCTCGCCGGGCTCGGTGACCCGCAGCCGGGCGGTGATCTCGACCTCGCCGGCGGGGGCGGCGGGATAGTCCGGTACCGCGTTGTTCTCCCCGACGAGCACGTATCCGCGGTTGACCAGCATGTCCGCGCCGTCCACGGGGTCGAACACCGTGAGAACCTGGTAGACCAGCTCGCCGTCCACCGACCGGAGTCGCAGCAGTGCCTCGGAGTCCGGTCGCCACTCCCCGGTGAGGGTGACCAGGCGCCATTCGCGCTCGGCGTAGGCCTGCGGGCCGTCCACCACCTGCGCCAGCGGCGCGGGTTCGGCCTCGACGGATTCGGCCAGGCGGGCGTTGCGGGCGTCGAGATCGTCGCTCTTGCCCAGCTGCCACGGGGCGAGCAGCGCGAAGCACGCCCAGGCGAACAGGGCCGCGGCGAGGACGCCGATCACCCATCCCGGGGTCAGGAAACGCCGCAGTATCCGCATGCTCCCAGGGTATCCGTCCCGGCGCGGCGGGTCCCGGGGCAGGTGTGCCCGCTACCCCGTGAGCTCGCGCACCTCGGCGACCAGCCCGGGCAGGGCCGCGGTGATCTGCAGGCGGGTGCGGGTGAAGCCGCTGTCGTCTCCGTAGTAGGGGTCGGCCACGTCCGCGCCGTCGGCGCCGTGCTCGTGTGCGCGGGGGTCGTACGACCGCAGCAGCCGGATCCGGGCCGGGTCGACCCCTGCCCGGTGCAGGTGGTCGCGGTGGCCGGTGTCGAGGGCCACCACCAGGTCGGCGTCGTGGTCGCCGGGGGACAGCTGCGAGGCCACGTGCCCGGTGTCGTAGCCGTGGGCTGCGAGCTCTGCCGCGGCGCGCGCGTCCATGCCGTTGCCGACGTGCCAGTCGCCGGTGCCGACGCTGGAGACGGTCACCCGGTCGCCGAGCCCGGCGTCGTGGAACGCCCGGCGGGCCATGACCTCGGCCATGGGGGAGCGGCAGATGTTCCCGGTGCAGACGAACACCACCCGCACCCGCTACTCACCACCCACGGATGATCTCCTCCAGCGCCGCGGTGTCGACGGCCGACCAGTGGGCGCGGTCCCACTCGTCGGGCCGCCCGTAGCCCCAGCGCACGATCGCGGTCGGGACGCCGTATCGGGCGGCGCCCTCGATGTCGTGTTCGCGGTCGCCGATCATGAGTACCTGCCCGGTCCCGCCGCCGTCGACGGGCGTCGGGTAGATCCCCATCGCCGAGAGGGAGTGCGCGATGACGTCGGCCTTGGCCATCCGGCCGACGGAGATGTCCGCCCCACCGATGAACTCGAAGGGGGCGGCCAGGTCGAAGTGCCCGAGGATCCGGCGCGCGGCGACCTCGTCCTTGCTCGTGGCGACCGCCATCCGGTAGCCGTCCACGGCGAGCCGGTCGAGCAGCGCGTCCATCCCCGTGAAGACGGCGTTCTCCAGCCACCCCACCTCGTCGTAGCGCTCGCGGTAGGCCGCCACCGCCCGGTCCAGGTCGGACCCGGCGAGGCCGAGCGAGGTCAACGTGTCGACCATGGGCGGGCCGGCGATGGAACGGATGTCGCGGTCGGAGTCCCAGCGCGCGCCCACCACGCCGAGCGCGTGGTGGAGGGACTTGGCGATGCCGTCGAGGGAGTCGGTGATGGTGCCGTCGAGGTCCACGAGGAGGATCGGGCGGTCGGTCATGCCGCCATCCTCCCAGAGTCCGCCGGGCGGGTTCCCCCGCCGGTCCGGGGCCGCGCGCCGTTCGTGGTCGTCCTACGCTTCCGGGAATGAGCGAGAAACCCGGAGAGCGTCCCGACCAGGCGTCGTGGGCGGCGCTGCGACACCACGGTGACGCCGAGCTGGTCCCCGGCGCCCTGGACTTCGCCGTCAACGTACGCGGATCGGGGCCGCCGGGGTGGCTCCGCGACAGGTTGGCGGCCCGCCTCGCCGACCTGGGGGGATACCCCGGGGTCGACGACGACGAGGCCGCCCTCTCCGCCGTGGCCGCCCGTCACGGGGTCGGACGCGACCGCGTCCTGCTGTTGGGCGGCGCCTCGGAGGGGTTCCACCTGCTCGCCGCGCACGCGGCCCGGAACCTGCTGCGAGCGGCGGTGGTACACCCGTCCTTCACCGAACCGGAGCTCGAACTGCGACGGGCCGGCG
>NZ_JAALDT010000228.1:0-3093 GCF_014144995.1 Dietzia sp. DQ11-71
GGTCGTGGCCGAGCTCGCCGACGTGAACGCCTTCCGGCCGGGCCACATCGTCGTCCACGTGGCCGGCGCAGTGGGCGCGGAAGTCCTGCGCCCCGCCGCCGACGCCGGTGCCGTGGTCGTCGCCGCGCACCCGGCCATGACCTTCACCGGGGGAGCGGCCGATATCGACCGCATGGAGGGGTGCTCGTGGGCGCTCACCTCCCCGGACGAGATCGGACTGGTCGTCGGCCAGATGCTGGTCATGGAGACCGGTGGCCTGCCCGTCACCGTCGCCGAATCCCATCGGGCCCTCTACCACGCGGCCCTCGCGCACGGCGCCAACCACCTCGTCACCCTCGTCAACGACGCCGCCGAGGCGCTCGCCGCGTCGTTCGCCGTCCTGCCCGGGGGCGGAGTCGAGGGCGATCCCGACGGCATGCTCGGGCAGGACGCGGAGGCGCTCGCGCGCCGCACCCTGGAGCCGCTCCTGCGGGCCGCCCTCGACAACGTCCTGGCCTCCGGGGACTCGGCCCTGACCGGTCCGGTGATGCGCGGTGACGCCGTCACGGTCTCCCGTCACCTCGATGCCCTCGAGGACGTCGACGGGGGCATCGCCGCCGGCTACCGGGCGCTCGCGTTGCGCACCGCCGACCGCGTCGGGGCCGGAGCCGACGTGACCGACCTCCTGGCCCCCGACCTCACGGAGCAGCTTCGATGACCCCCACCACCTTCGCGGTCCGGACCGCGGTCCCCGGTCGCCCGAACACCGGATACAACCGGGGTGAGCTGACCATTCACCACGACCCGTCCTCGCTGCGCGCGGTCACCGAGTCGCTGCGCAAGGTCGGCAAGCAGATCACGTTCGTCCCCACCATGGGCGCCCTCCACGAGGGGCATCTCGCGCTGGTCGAGGCCGCCCGCCGCACCCCGGGGTCGGTCGTGGTGGTGTCGATCTTCGTCAACCCTCTGCAGTTCGGGCCCGGCGAGGACCTCGACGCCTACCCGCGCACCCTCGACGAGGACGTGGCCCGGCTCGCCGACGCCGGCGTGGAACTCGTCTTCGCGCCCAGCGCGGCCACCATGTACCCGGACGGACCCCGCACGACGGTGCAGCCCGGCCCGACCGGTGAGATCCTCGACGGGGCCGCGCGACCCGGCCACTTCGCCGGGATGCTCACGGTGGTGAACAAGTTGTTCAACATCGTCTCCCCCCACCAGGCGTTCTTCGGGGAGAAGGACTACCAGCAGTTGGTGCTCATCCGCCAGATGGTGGCGGACCTGGACATGGACGTGCGCGTGGTCGGCGTCCCGACCATCCGGGAGTCGGACGGGCTGGCGATGAGCTCCCGCAACCGCTACCTGTCCGCCGAGGAGCGGGAACTGGCCACCGTCCTCAACGCCGCCCTCGTGGCGGGGACGTTCGCCGCGAAGGGCGGGCGCCGGGCCGTCGTCGACGCCGCCCGCGCGGTCCTGGACGAGCGGCCGCAGATCTCGATCGACTACCTCGAGCTGCGCGCCGGGGACCTCGGGGAACCGCCGGAGGAGGGTCCCGGCAGGCTTCTCGTCGCGGCCCGCATCGGGACCACCAGACTCATCGACAACGTCGGCGTGGCGATCGGTACCGGCTTCGTCGCCGCCGCCGAGGCCACCGTCGCCGCCCAACAGGCCGAGATGGCCCGTGACCTCGAGGAAGGCCAGTAGATGCAGCGCACCATGCTCCACTCCAAGATCCACCGTGCCACCGTCACCCAGGCCGACCTGCACTACGTCGGTTCCTGCACGATCGACGCCGACCTCATGGACGCCGCCGACCTGCTCGAGGGCCAGCAGATCGACATCGTCGACATCGACAACGGCGCCCGCCTGACCACCTACGCCATCACCGGCGAGCGCGGCTCCGGCGTGATCAGCATCAACGGCGCCGCCGCCCACCTCGTGCACCCCGGCGACCTGGTCATCATCATCGCCTACGCCCAGATGTCCGACGCCGAGGCGCGGGCCTACTCCCCCCGCGTGGTGTTCGTCGACGGCGACAACCGCATGCTCACCGAGGGCACCGACCCCGCGGACGTGCCCGAGGGCTCGGGTCTGAAGAACCCCCGCGTGCCGGAGCCCGCCGCCGTCTAGGCAGCGCGGACAGAAGATGCTGCTCACCGTCGACGTCGGCAACACCCACATCCGGCTCGGCATCTTCCCCCCGGGCGGCGGGCCGCTCGTGCGCACCTGGAGTATGCGCACGTCACCGGCGGTGACCTCGGACGAACTCGCCCTGACGATCCGCGGCCTGCTGGGGGACTGCGCGCAGCAGCTCACCGGAATCTCCGCGATGTCCGTGGTCCCGTCTGTCACCGGGGAACTGCGCCGGATGGCCGCCGACTACTGGCCGGGACTGCCGGCCGTCGTCGTCGCGCCCGGGGTGAAGACCGGGGTGCCGCTCAAGGTCGACAACCCGCGGGAGGTGGGCTCGGACCGCGTGGTCAACGCGTTGGCCGCCCACACGCTGTTCGAGGGGCCCGTCGTCGTCGTCGACGTCGACACGGCGACCACCGTCGACGCCGTCTCCGCCCGCGGCGAGCTGCTCGGTGGGGCGATCGCGCCCGGCATCGACATCTCCGTCGACGCCCTCGCCGAGCGCGCCGCCGCCCTGCGCAAGATCGAGGTCGTGCGGCCGAAGGGAGCCCTGGGCAAGAACACCGTCGCGGCACTCCAGGCCGGCATCGTGATCGGGTTCGCCGGCCAGATCGACGCACTCGTGGACCGGCTGCGCACCGACGTCCCCGAGCTCGCCGACGCCTCCGTCGTCCTCACGGGGCTGCGCGCGGACGTCGTGGCGGAGGAATCCCGGACCATCACCGACGTCGAGCCCGAACTGGCGCTGGAGGGCCTGCGGTTGGTGTTCGAGCGCAATTCCTGAGCTGAGCAGCTCGCCGAGGTTCTCCCTCACACGCAGGGGCTCCCGCGCGTGGACTCCCGCTCGCGCTCCTGTCCGCCGGAAACGCAGCCGCCCGCGGCGATGGCGTCTGGCCTGCACCGCGGGGCGCGCGAGACGCCGTCGAGAGAGGCGACTGTCGGGGGCGAGCAGGCGGCCGAGCGGATGCCGGGGCCGTGGCTCAG
>NZ_JAALDT010000229.1:0-17656 GCF_014144995.1 Dietzia sp. DQ11-71
GCCGCCACCACTCCATCGAGTGGTGGCGGCCCCTTCCGGCTCGATCGGGATCAGTGCTTTGCCGGCGCCCGGCCCTGCGGGTTGCGGGCGGCCTCGGCCCCCACGTGACCCGTGGCGGCGGCACCGACCACGGCGTAGTGATCCGAGGAGACCTCGAAGACACGGTTCCGCTTGAGAGTGTCGTCCTTCTTGGGCCGCAGCGACAGGAACATCCAGATCGCGAGGAAGGCGGCGATCGACACCAGCCAGATGTCCTCCACTCGTCCGATGTGGTTGCCGAACAGCATGGCCAGCAGGAACAGGACGAAGAAGGCGCCCGTGACGAGGCCGACCTTCCTGCTGTGCTGGTGCCAGCCCCACTCGACCGAGGGCTCGTCGCGGGTGCTGATCCCGTCGACGACGATCTCCTTGCTGGTGTGGTGCCCGTCCGCGCTCATGCTCCCCGGTTCTCCTCACGGCTCGCTGGCAGCCCTGCGGGCCGCCGACATCGTGCCCAGTTTGTCACACGCCCTCCGGCGGTCGACGGGTAACCCGCCGGTCCCCGCCACACCGGGGGCCACTGATGCGGCACCAGTCGCCTCCGGCGTGGACAATGGCGGTGTGACCACGCGCGTTCTCGTCCTCGGCAGTACCGGCTCCATCGGTACCCAGGCTCTCGAGGTGACCTCGGAGGCCGGGCCCGGCCGTTTCGAGGTCGTCGGTCTGGCGGCCGGCGGTGGCCGGGTCGATCTCCTGGCGGAGCAGATCCGCCGGACCGGCGTCCGGTTCGTCGCCGTGTCCGACCCGGCCGCGGCCGAGCGGATCCGGTCGGCGTTCCCGGAGGCGACGGTTCTCGACGGTCCCGGGGCCGCCACCGAGCTCGTGGGGGTGGTGGAGGCCGACGTGGTGCTCAACGGCATCGACGGGTCCATCGGCCTCGGCCCCACTCTGGCCGCATTGCGCACGGGTGCGCGACTGGCGTTGGCCAACAAGGAGTCACTCGTGGCCGGGGGCGCTCTCGTCACCGGCGCCGCGGCCCCGGGGCAACTCATCCCCGTCGACTCCGAGCACTCCGCGATGGCGCAGTGTCTGCGGGCGGGGACGGCCGACGAGGTGGCGTCGCTGGTGTTGACCGCGTCCGGCGGGCCCTTCCGGGGCCGTACCCGCGCCGAACTCGAAGGTGTCACCGCGGAGCAGGCGCTGCAGCACCCCACGTGGGCGATGGGCAGGATGATCACCCTGAACTCGGCGACGCTGGTGAACAAGTCCCTGGAGCTCATCGAGGCGCACCTGCTGTTCGGGGTCCCCTACGACCGGATCGACGTGACCGTCCACCCCCAGTCGGTCGTGCACTCGGCGGTGACGTTCGTCGACGGCGCCACCGTGGCCAAGGCCTCGCCGCCGTCGATGAAGCTGCCGATCGCGTTGGCTCTGGGGTGGCCGTCACGGATCCCCGGGGCGTCGACCCCGTTGGACTTCTCGCAGGCGCACACCTGGACGTTCGAGCCGGTGGACTCCGAGACGTTCCCGGCGATCTCGGTGGCGCGGGCGGCGGGCGAGGCGGGGGGCCTGCGGACCGCGGTGTTCAACGCGGCCAACGAGGAGGCCGCCCCGGCGTTCCTGGACGGCCGGATCGGGTTCACCAGCATCGTCGACGTCGTGGCGGAGACCGTGGGGGCAGCCGATCAGTGGTCGTCCGATCCCCGGGATCCGGATGACGTCGCGGCGGCGGAGTCCTGGGCGCGGCGGCACGCCGCAGCCCTCGTCACGAGCCTGGAGGGCTGAGCCGTGTTGGTGTTCGGGATCGTGCTGTTCGCCCTGGGGATCATGGTGTCCATCGTGCTGCACGAATACGGCCACATGCGGGTCGCGCTGTGGTCGGGGATGCGGGTCCGTCGGTTCTTCGTCGGGTTCGGCCCCACTCTGTGGTCCGTCCGGCGTGGTGGGATCGAGTACGGGCTCAAGGCGATCCCGCTCGGCGGGTTCTGTGACATCGCGGGGATGACCGCGTACGACGAGCTGTCCCCGGAGGACGAGCCGAGGGCGATGTGGCGCCAGGCGTGGTGGAAGCGCGTCGCGGTGTTGCTGGCCGGGCCCTTCATGAACGTCGTCCTGGCGATCGCGTTGTTCTACACGGTCGCCCTCGGTTGGGGCCTGGTGAACCGGGACGTCCAGCCGATCCCCACCGACCGCGTCGCGGCCGTCGTCGGGGACACCTGCGCGGGGGCGGACCGGTGCGGGACCGGGGTGGGTCCGGCCGGCGAGGCGGGGATCCTGCCGGGCGACCGGATCACGTCGGTCGACGGCGTCCCGGTGGCCAGTTGGGACGACCTGTCCACCGTGGTCTCGGCGCGGCCCGGTGAGACCGTGCCGGTGGCGGTGGAACGCGACGGGGAGACGATCACGACGACGACGACGTTGACGTCAACGAGCGTGGACGGCGAGCAGCGGGGTGCGCTCGGGGTCCGACTCTCGGAGGACGGGATCCCCCGGGAGATCCTCGATGATCCGGCCTATCAGACCGTCAACACCTACGACGCCCTCAGCGCGGTGCCCGCGACCTTCGTCTTCACCGGGGAGATGGTCGAGGCGACCGTCGATGGGCTGATCTCGTTCCCGGCCAAGATCCCGGCGGTGGCCGCGTCGATCTTCGGGGGCGAGCGGGCGGACGACTCCCCGGTGTCCGTGGTGGGGGCCAGCTACATCGGCGGGCAGGCGGTCGAGCAGGGCCTGTGGAGCCTGTTCCTGCTGTTCCTGGCCGGCCTCAACCTGTTCCTGGGGGCGTTCAACCTCGTGCCCCTGACCCCGTTCGACGGCGGCCACATCGCGGTGGTGTTCTACGAGAAGATCCGCGACGCCGTCCGCCGGCTTCGCGGCCTCGCGCCGGGCGGCCCGGCGGACTACGAAAAGCTGGCGCCACTGACGATGGGGGTGTTCGTACTCCTCATCGGCGTCTCCGCGATCGTGATCACCGCCGACTTCGTCAACCCGATCCTGCTGCCCGGCTGAGCCGGGCGCACACCCACCTCGCACCCGTGCCCGGTTACCCGGATAATGGGATGCGGGACCTGCGAGCACCCGGCTGGCAGCCCCTACGGAAGGCCTGAAGTGAACGACTCATCCTCGATCCCAGTGGGACTGGGCATGCCCGACGGCCCGCCGCCGGTCCTCGCGCCCCGGCGCACGACCCGGCAGCTGTTCGTGGGCCAGGTGGGCGTGGGCAGTGATCATCCGGTCTCGGTCCAGTCCATGACCACCACCAAGACCCACGACGTCAACTCCACCCTCCAGCAGATCGCCGAGCTGACGGCGTCCGGGTGCGACATCGTCCGCGTGGCGTGTCCCCGGCAGGAGGACGCCGACGCGCTGGAGACCATCGCGCGCAAGTCCCCGATCCCCGTGATCGCGGACATCCACTTCCAGCCCAAGTACATCTTCGCGGCGATCGATGCCGGGTGTGCCGCGGTGCGCGTCAACCCGGGCAACATCAAGGAGTTCGACGGACGCGTCAAGGAGGTCGCCAAGGCCGCCGGTGACGCGGGCATCCCCATCCGTATCGGTGTCAACGCCGGGTCGCTGGACCCGCGCCTGTTGGCCAAGTACGGCAAGGCGACCCCGGAGGCGCTCGTCGAGTCGGCGATGTGGGAGGCCTCGTTGTTCGAGGAGCACGGCTTCGGCGACATCAAGATCTCGGTCAAGCACAACGACCCGGTGATCATGGTCGAGGCCTACCGCCGGCTCGCCGCGCAGACCGATTACCCGTTGCACCTCGGCGTGACCGAGGCCGGGCCCGCGTTCCAGGGCACGATCAAGTCGGCCGTGGCGTTCGGTGCACTGCTCTCCGAGGGGATCGGGGACACCATCCGGGTCTCCCTCTCCGCCCCGCCGGTGGAGGAGATCAAGGTCGGTACGCAGATCCTGCAGTCGCTGAACCTGCGTCCGCGCAAGCTCGAGATCGTCTCGTGCCCGTCGTGTGGCCGCGCCCAGGTGGACGTGTACAAGCTCGCCGACGAGGTCACGGCCGGACTCGAGGGGATGAGCGTCCCTTTGCGGGTGGCCGTCATGGGCTGCGTCGTCAACGGGCCCGGCGAGGCCCGTGAGGCCGATCTGGGTGTCGCGTCCGGAAACGGCAAGGGCCAGATCTTCGTCAAGGGCGAGGTCATCAAGACCGTGCCGGAGGCGATGATCGTGGAGACCCTCATCGAGGAGGCCATGCGGATCGCCGAGGAGATGGGCGAGCCCGTGGGAGACGCCGCCGAGGGCCAGGGGCCCCAGGTCAAGGTCACGCGATAGACCGTGACCGACACGGCTGCCCCGGAGGCCGGGCTCGGCGGGTGCCGGGCGGTCGGTCGGGGAGAGTCGCGGGCGCTTCTCGCCGTGCTCGCCGCCGACCCGTTGGTGTCCGCGCCGGCGGCGGAGAAGTTCGCCTCGTCGGGTGTGGCCGCCGGCGCGGACGGACGGTTCCTCACCCTGGGTGGGCCCGAGCGGTCGCTCGTGTTCGTCGGTAGTTCGGTGTTGCCGCTCCGGGGGGACGCCGCTGATCAGCGCGCTCTCGGTGACGCGGTGGCCCGACTGGGACTCGGGCCCATGTCGGTGCACGGTCGGCGCGACCTGGTCGCCGGCATGTGGCCGGCGCTGCGTGGACGTTGGGGCGAGGCCCGGGAGTACCGGGCGCACCAGTTCCTCATGGCGCTCGAGGGCCCGCTCGATCCGGCGCTCGTCCTGGACGGGATCCGGCCCGCGACCTTGGAGGAGTTCGAACCGGTGCTCGCCGCCGCCGCGGCGATGTACCGCGAGGAACTGCGCGCCGACCCGTTCGCCGTGGGCTCCGGGATACCGTTTCGTCGCCGCGTGGCGCGGTCCCTCGCGCGGGGGAGGACCTGGGTGGGGATCGACGACGGCGAGGTGGTCTTCAAGGCCGATGTCGCCGCGATCTCCCCGGAGGTCGCCCAGATCCAGGGCGTATGGGTCCACCGCGACCGGCGGGACGCCGGGCTGGGGTCCGGCGGTACCGCCGCGGTGTGCGCCGCCCTCCGCTCACGGGGGCTCCGACCTTCCCTGGTGGTGAACGGGTCGAACGGCGCGGCCCGCGCCGCTTATCGGCGGGTGGGCATGGTCGACTCCGTCGAGTACGCGACGGTCCTGCTGTGAGTCGGCTCGCAGCGCCACCCCGGGCGGGGTGGCGTCGGCCCGCCGACTGCGAGATCGGCGGCGCCTGTGGAAAAGTGGAGCACAGTCAGACCGCGGACCCCGGAAGGTGCAAACCGATGACAGACAGTGCGGCAGTGCGCGCCGTGGGCAACGTTCTCCGGGGGAGGGCCGTGTGAGTACCCCGATGACAGCACCTGTCACCCCGGCACCCGCGAGCATGACGGCACCCGCGGCCGTGTCGGCGCTGGCGGCCGTATCGGCGCCGGGCGCGGCGACCAGCCCGGATTTCCGATCGCAGCGGTCGGCCGACCGCGCCATGCGGCGTCTGCTCGGCGTCCGGGGCGTCGACCGCGAGGCCGGCTCCGGCGCCCACCGGGCGTTCCGGATCTCGGTCATGGTCTCGGCCGTTCGGTGCCTCATCACCTACCTCGCGATCCCGATTCTCGTGCCGCTGCTCAGCCTGTCCGGCTGGGTCGCGGCGCCCGTCGGTCTCGCGTTGTGTGTGGTCGCCGTGGTGAACGGTGTGGTCAGCGTCCGCCGGTTCTGGGCGTCCGACCACGCCAAGCGCTGGATGTACACCGGCTTCATGGCGGTCGTGTTCGCGATCCTCGCCGTGGCGATGGTCTCCGAGTTCCACCGTCTGGGGGTGATCTGATGAATCCGCGACAGGACTCCGACCCCGGTGTGGACACCGCGGCTGACGAGACCGACCCGGTGATGCCCGACGATTCCGGCCCGCCCGAGAACCGCGAACCCGGCCAGTCGTCCGCGGACGTGATCACGATGTGCCTGTTCGGGGCGATGGTGCTCATCGCCTCCGTGTGCTTCGTCATCTGGTGACCGGACCGGGGCGACCGGTCGCCCCGGTCGGGCCTATCCTGGGGGCATGACCACCTCCACCCGTCAGCCTCTCGTCCCAGGCGAACCCACCCCGATCCGGACCGTTCCCGAGTCGATCCCCCGGCCGGAGTACGTCTGGCGCGACAGCGTCGACGAGGCCAACGGGGAGGCGTGGGTTCAGCCGGCTGAGGTCATCGACGTGATGCGCGTGGCCTCCAGGCTGGCCGCGGACGCTCTCGTGCTCGCCGGCGAGGCGGTCGCGCCCGGCGTGACAACCGACGAGATCGACCGGGTCGTACACGAGTTCCTGTGCGACAACGGGGCGTACCCGTCGACCCTGGGGTACAAGTCGTTCCCCAAGTCGAGCTGTGTCTCGCTCAACGAGGTGATCTGCCACGGTATCCCCGACACCACGGTGATCCGTGACGGGGACATCGTCAACGTCGACGTCACGGCGTTCATCCACGGCGTCCACGGTGACACCAACGCGACGTTCCTGGCAGGGGACGTCAGCGAGGAGGTCAGGCTCCTGGTCGAGCGCACGGAAGAGGCGATGAACCGGGGGATCAAGGCCATCCGACCCGGTCGCGAGGTCAACGTCATCGGGCGGGTCATCGAATCCTATGCCCGGCGTTTCGACTACACGGTCGTGCGGGAGTTCACCGGCCACGGTGTCGGCCCGACCTTCCACAACGGTCTGGTCGTGCTGCACTACGACGAGCCGTCCCGGACCGAGGTCCTCGAGCCGGGCATGACGTTGACAGTCGAACCGATGATCTCCCTCGGCGGGCCGGGCTTCGACGTCTGGGACGACGACTGGACCGTCACCACCGCGGACAAGGCGTGGACCGCCCAGTTCGAGCACACCGTCGTCGTCACCGAGGACGGATACGAGATCCTCACCCTGCCGTCCGGTTCCTGAGCGCGTCCGGTGTCCCGCGGGCGCACCCGGCCGGTCGGGAAGAGTTTGTGGACGATCGTCCTGATGTGCCCCTCGGTCGTGGACAATCCGGGGCATACTGTCCACCATGATCAATACCCCTCGTGGACCCGTGGAGCAGATCGACCTGGTGGTGGTGGGCGCCGGCTTCGGCGGCATCGCCATGGCCGATCGTCTGTTGGGGGAGGGGCGTGGCCGGGACTTCCTCGTCCTGGAGGCCGCGGACTCGGTGGGGGGCACCTGGCGCGACAACACCTACCCGGGGTGCGCCTGCGACGTCCCCACCGCCCTGTACTCGCTGTCCCGACACGCCCACCCCGGGTGGTCCCACTCGTTCGGGAGGCAACCGGAGATCCGGGCCTATCTCGAGTCCGTGACGGACCGCATCGGTCTCCGTGACCGACTCGTCACCTCCGCACCCCCGACTTCTCGATCGGGTGCAAACGGGTGTTGCTCACCAGTCAGTGGCTCCCCGCCCTCACCCGGTCCGATGTGACCCTGGTGTCCGGCGCGGCGTCGGCTGTCACCCCGCGCGGGCTCGTGGCCGACGACGGCACGGAGCATCCGGCGGACGTCATCATCTTCGGTACGGGCTTCCAGCCGACCGAGCCGCCCATCTCCCGCGTGATCACCGGCGCGGACGGGCGCACCCTCGCCGAGCACTGGGATGGCAGTCCTCGAGCGCACAACGGCATCACCGTGGCGGGGTTCCCCAACCTGTTCCTGCTGTACGGCCCCAACACCAACCTGGGGCACTCGTCGATCGTGTACATGCTCGAGTCCCAGGCTGATCACGTTCTTCGGTTGCTCGACCTCGCCGGGCGGGAGGCCCGACGCACCATCGAGGTGCGTCCGGAGGTGGAGGAGTCCTACGCCGCCCGGATGGACCGCGAACTGGCGCACACGGTGTGGAACCAGGGGGGCTGCTCGAGCTGGTACATCGACTCGCGGGGACGTAATTCCCTGCAGTGGCCGACGTTCAGCTTCCGGTACCGCGAGCAGGTCCGCACCGTCGATCCGGACGAGTTCGTCCTCGCCTGAAGCCGGCGGGGAGCGGGTGTCACGCGCCTCGCGGCCCCGCCCCCGATCGTCGGCCCACCGACGTCGCCCCTCGGTCGTCTGCCTTCCGGCATCGTTTGGTAGCTAGAAGCCGCGGTCCGGGAAGTCCAGACCCAGCAATGCGTTCTCGACGACCTCGGCCATCGCCGGGTGGATCCAGTACTGCTTGCGCGCGAGGTCCGGCACCGTGATCTCGAACTCCATGGCCTGGATGAGGATCTGCACGAGAGACGGGGCGTGGGCGCCCATGAGGTGGGCGCCCAGGAGCAACCCGGTTGCGCGGTCGGCGATGAGCTTGCAGCACCCGACCGAGTCCTCCATCGCCCAGCCGTACGCCACGTCGCCGTAGTCCTGGGTCTTCACGGTCACGTCGTACCCGGCCGCGCGGGCCTCTGCTTCCGTCAGCCCGACCGACGCGATCTGTGGCCAGCTGAACACCGCGTACGGCACGTGACTGTGGTGGAACGGCTGCAGGTTCTCCGGGTGGTTGAGGTTGTGGCGCAACACCCGCTGCTCGTGGTTGGCCACGTGCTTGAGCTGGAACGGCGAGCTCACGTCGCCCAGCGCCCAGACGCCCTCCGCCGTGGTGCGGCCGAACTCGTCCACGCGGACCCGCTCGCCGTCCATCTCCACCCCGGCCGCGTCCAGATCGAGCAGGTCCCCGTTCGGTGTCCGACCCGTGGCGACCAGCAGCGCGTCGCCCGCGCAGGTCGACCCGTCCTCGAAGGTGATCTCCACGCCCCGGCGGTCGTCACCGGTCGCGGTCATCGAGGTGACGTGCTGGCCGAGGCGGACGTCCCATCGCCCCCGGGCGGCGTCCGTGAACCGCTCCGCGAGTTCGCGGTCGAGATGCTTGAGCAGTACGTCCGACCGGCCGATGACGGTGACCTCGACGCCCAGCGCGGAGAACACGTGCGCGAACTCGCAGGCGATGAACCCGGAGCCCTGGATGACCATGGACTTCGGCAACTCGGCGATCCGCATGACGTCGTCGCTGGTGTGGTAGGCGACGCCGGCCTCGGTGACGATCTCGGGGATCGACGGCCGTGCCCCCGCGGCGATCACGACGGAGTCCGCGGTGATGATCTCCCCGGTTCCCGTGTCGATGGTGCGCGGGCCGACGAATGTCGCGTGACCGTCGAACACCGTGACGTTGTCGCAACGGTTGCGCCGGTAGTCCTCCCCGCTCGACGCGATCGGGTCGATGCGCCGGTCGAAGACCCGCGAGACGATGTCCGGCCACCGGACCCCGTCCAGAGTCGAATCGACACCGTAGGCGGACGAGTGCCGGATGGAGGTGGCCGTGTCGGCGGCGTAGACGAACATCTTGGTGGGGATGCAGCCGACGTTGAGGCAGGTGCCACCGAACGTCCCCTTCTCGCAGATCGCCACGGACTTGTCGGCGAACGATTCGTCGATCAGCGAGTTGCCGCTGCCCGTGCCGATGACGACCAGGTCGAAGTGGCGGGAGGGGGTCTGGGTCATGGGGTTCAGGACTCCTTGGTGTGTGAGGACAGGGTCTGGTCCAGCCAGCGCCCGAGATGGTCGAAGACCACCTCGAGGACGTCGGCGCGGGAGAGGAAGACGTCGTGCCGGGCACCCGGCACGGGGACGTCGGTGACGTCACGGGAGACACGGTCGGCGAAGCGCTCCATCGACCGGACTTCCAGGATCAGATCGGTGTCCACGTCGAGCACGGCGCCCCGTGGGCGGGCCCCGACCGACGATGCCGTCGAGCGGAGCAGCAGGACCGGCAGCGGTAGGTCGACCCCGGCCTGTAGCCGCTTCTGGGCGCGCCGGACCGCGGCGAGCCACCCCGCCCGGACACCCACCCCGCCGGGGGGCTTGAGCGTGGTGTCGAAGTGGTAGTCACCGTCGTGGTCGACGTGCGTGCTGATCACATACCGGTCAGAGGTGGGTAGCGGCAGCCGGTAGAAGGGTCGGAGGGATCCGAGAGTGCGGATGACGGGGTCCAGCACGGGGCGGGCGTGTTCCGGGACGTCGAGCTGGAACCACGGGGAGTTCAGCACCACCCCCACGACGGGGGCGAGGGCACCCCTGTCGCGACGCCTGCCCAGCCACAACGGCACCACCAGCCCCCCGGTCGAATGGGCGGCCACGAGGACCGGCGTCCCCGGGTGCTCGGAGACGATCACGTCGAGGGCCTGGTCCAGCTCGTCGTCGTAGCTCTCCAGGTCGGTCGTGAAGTGCGGTGTCAGACCTTCTCGCCGGGACCGGCCACATTTGCGCAGGTCGATCCCGTACGTCGCGAAACCGCTCGACGCGAGGAAATCGGCGAGGTGGGTGTGGAAGAAGTAGTCCGACAGGCCGTGGACGACCAGGACGACGGCGGTGGGATCGTTCGGTGCGTCCTCGTGGCGGACGAGGGTCGCGGAGATCTCACCCTCACCGTCGGGATCGGGACCGAGGGGTAGGACGCGCCGTCGGTACGACGGCCCCAGCAGATCCGGGGTCCACTGCGGGTCGGATCCGGCGGGGGCGCCGGGATCTGGAGAGGGCGTCGACACGACGACCACCCTAGTCCGGTGTGTCCCGCGCCCGGCGCGGTGAGTAGTCTGAGGACCCTGTGGGCGCGGGCCTGTCGGGACGACCCGCGTCGACGAGAGATTCGGGTCCACGACCAATGAGCGAGGGTAGCCGGTGACTTCAGACCAGGTGGCAAAGCACGGAACGACGGATGTGGCGCTCATCGGCGCGGGCACCATGAGCGCGACTCTGGGTGCCCTGCTGCGGCGGCTCCAACCGGACTGGGACATCCAGGTGTTCGAACGGCTCGAGGGGCCCGCACTGGAATCCTCCGACGCCTGGAACAACGCCGGCACCGGGCACTCCGCCCTCTGCGAGCTCAACTATTCGCCGAAGACCGCCGACGGCGACGTCGACATCACCAAGGCCGTCAGCGTCAACGAGAAGTTCCAGGTCTCCCGGCAGTTCTGGTCGTACGCGGTCGAGAACACCATCCTCGGCGACCCCACCGAGTGGATCCGCCCGGTCCCGCACATGAGTTTCGTGGCGGGCAAGGACGGTCAGGACTACCTCCGGAAGCGGTACGACAAGCTCGCCGGGCACCCGCTCTTCCCGGGAATGGGTCACACCACCGACTTCTCCGAGCTGGAGCGGCTCGTTCCGCTCATGGCCCGCGGTCGCTCGCCCGAGCAGCCCTTCGCCCTGAGCCACTTCTCGAACGGCACCGACGTCAACTTCGGTGCGCTCACCCGGCAGCTCATCAAGTACCTCACCCGCACGGGCACCGAGGTGCACTACCAGAACCAGGTCAAGGACCTCGAGCGCAACAGTGACGGCAGCTGGCGGCTGACCGTGGCCAACCGGCACACCGGTGACGAGCGCACCGTCGACGCCAAGTTCGTGTTCGTCGGCGCGGGTGGCGGTGCCCTGCACCTGCTCCAGAAGTCCGGCATCCCCGAGATCAAGGGCATCGGTGGCTTCCCCGTGGGCGGCCAGTGGCTGCGCTGCACCAACCCCGAGCTCATCGAGCAGCACCAGGCGAAGGTCTACAGCCAGGCCTCCGTGGGCGCGCCGCCCATGTCGGTGCCGCACCTGGACACCCGCGTCATCGACGGCAAGAAGGGTCTGCTGTTCGGGCCGTTCGCCGGGTGGACCCCCAAGTTCCTCAAGATGGGCAGTTTCCTCGACCTGCCGGCGAGCATCCGGGCCGGGAACCTGCTGCCCATGGCCAATATCGGCCTCACCGAGATGAGCCTGGTCAAGTACCTCATCACCGAACTCGCGAAGAACCACGGTGCGCGGGTCGACGCGCTGCGCGACTTCGTGCCCTCGGCGCAGGACGGGGAGTGGGAGAAGGTCATCGCCGGCCAGCGTGTCCAGGTGATCAAGCCCAGCGGCCGGGGCGGAACCCTCGAGTTCGGCACCGCCGTGGTCAACGCGGCGGACGGGTCCATCGCGGGTCTCCTCGGAGCCTCCCCGGGCGCCTCCACCGCGGTGGACGCCATGGTCGACGTGCTCAAGCGCTGCTTCCCGAGCCGGTTCGCGGACTGGACCCCGGCCCTCGAGGAGATGATCCCCTCGCTCGGCCGGGACCTCGCCGAGGAGCCGACCCTGTTCACCGAGCAGTTCGAGCGCTCGACCCGCACCCTGAAGCTCGACCAGAAGGCCTGACGGAACGGCGCTGATCCGCCACCACGCACCATTCCTCATCCCCCGGTCGCCCGACGAGGTGGCCGGGGGATGAGTCGTGTCACGGGCCGCAGGCCGGGGCCTGGGGCCGAGCCGGGGGCGGATAGGATCAGCAGCATGATCCGGCCTGTGAACCCGTACCCCGTCGGTCTGGACCTCGAAGGCCGTCGTGTCGTGGTGATCGGCGGAGGGTCCGTGGCGCAACGACGCATCCCCGTGCTGCTCGAGGCGGGTGCGGTGGTGCACCTCGTGAGCCCCGACGTCACGCCCACGCTCCAGGGACTCGTGGACGCCGGGCGCATCTGGTGGGAGCCACGAGAGTACGAATCAGGCGATCTCGAGGGTGCGTGGTACGTGGTCGCCGCGACGAGGAACTCTCTGGTCAACGCCCGGGTCGCGGCCGAGGCCGAGCAGAACCGCACCTTCTGCGTCCGGGCTGACGCCGTGACGTCGGGTTCCGCGGTGACCCCGGCGGTGGTCCGCAGGGGCGAGATGCTCGTCGCAGTTCTCACCGGCGACCGCGCGCGTACCGCCGAGGCCCGGGACGTGGTCGCGCGGGCCCTCAGCGACGCGGGGGCGGAGGCACCCGAGGTCGACGAGGCGCTCCGCGGCACGGTCGCGTTGGTCGGAGGCGGGCCGGGGGCCGACGACCTCATGACGGTGCGTGGACGTCGACTGCTCGCCCGCGCCGACGTGGTCGTGGCCGACCGTCTCGCCCCCCAGCGCCCACTGGCCGAGCTGCGGGCGGACGTCGAGATCGTCGATGCGGCCAAGATCCCCTACGGGCGGGCCATGGCGCAGGACGCGATCAACGAGGTGCTGGTGGACCGGGCACGAGCCGGCAAGTTCGTGGTCCGCCTCAAGGGCGGGGACCCGTTCCTCTACGGGCGTGGCTACGAGGAGGCGCAGGCGTGCGCGGAGGCGGGAGTGCCGTGCACGGTCGTGCCGGGCGTCTCCAGCGCCCTCGCGGTCCCGGCCCTCGCGGGGATTCCCGTGACCAACCGCGGGATGACACACGAACTGACGGTCGTGTCCGGGCATCTCCCGCCCGGACACCCGGGCTCCCTCATCGACTGGGACGCCCTCGCTCGTATGCGCGGGACGCTGGTGGTGCTGATGGGGGTCAAGAACTCCCCGGCGATCGCAGAGTCGCTCATGGCGGGGGGTCGCTCGTCGGACACCCCGGCCGCGGTGATCGTCGACGGCAGTCTCGACGGTCAGTCGACCCATCGCTGCACCCTCGGCACCCTCACCGACACCCTGGCGACCCACGAGGTCAGGCCCCCGGCCATCGTGGTGGTCGGCGACGTGGCCGGGCTTCCGCAGGCGCTGTCCACGGACCTGCGGCACCGCTGACGCATCCCGACGCCGGGCGTGGTGCGTGCCCGTCAGGAACCGACGCGGCGCCGCTCGGTCAGGAAGACGTCCGAGTAGGTGGCCGGATCCTGACCGCGTAGGTGCGAGGTGTGGTCCTGCATGACCAGCCGCGCCGAACAGACGTTGCGGATCGCCACCAACTCGACTTCCACGCCTGGGAGTTCCTCCGCCAGGCGGCGCGCGATCGCCAGTCCCTCGCGGTACCAGTCGACCGGATCGACGCCGTCGGTCCAGACGGGCACGCCGTAGCCGTAGCCGAGAAGGCCGAGGGCGGCGCCGCTGTCGTCGACGCTGCTCCCGTAGTCCGCGAATCCGCGCCGCCAGTCGTCATTCCATCGCAGGATCCGGCTCTCCAGATCAGCGGTCAGTCCAAGGCTGCGAGGCGTGGCGAAGTCCATGAACCCGTCCCGGAGGCGGGGAGGCTGGTAGTAGGGGAGCCGTCCCGCCCACAGTCCCCACGTCACGCCGTACTCGGGCATGAGCCGGATCGTCGGCGTGCGGTCGGGGTCGGGTCCGTTGCCCGGCGCCCGCCAGCCCTCGGTGCGCACGTAGTCGCCCCGCAGAGGGTGGACGTAGTCCAGTTGATCGGCGGCCAGCTCACACACGACATACCGCTCCGCGGTGCAGAACACCGCCGTTCCGGTCAGGCTCACCTCGAGCCGGTCGGCGAGCTCGTGGCCGCGGTCGAGCCAGGCCAACTCGTCGAAGCCCTCGCGCCACACTGGTTGGTCGACGGGGCGGTCGCCGAGATGGACGAAGTTCTCTTTCCATTCGTCGATCCACGCCTCGATGTCGTCCCGCAGGTCGCCGGGGAGGTCGAGGTCGGCGGCCACGCCCTGGTCGTGGCGCCGATGTCCGGGCGGGAAAGCGGAGGGCGATCCGAAGAGATACGCCCCGTAGTACTGGACCGGGGACAGGCACAGACGGGGAAACGAGGCGAGCCCCGGTTCCTCTTGCAGCCGCCAGGCGGCGCGGGAGCCGTGCGAGGGGAGGACCCGCGGCGCGGCGGGCACGGAGTCGGCGTCGGCGTCGGCGTCGGCGTCGGGATCGGGACTCGAACTCACGGCTCCGTGACCATGGTGAGAACGGTTTCCGAGGTGCGCTCGAGGGTGTGCCCGGCCCGACGGGCCACCCGGAGGAGGGAGGCGACGTCACCCATCTCGGCCCGGGACGTGGCGAGCGTACGGGCGAGGAGACCCTTGTGATGCTTGGAGAAGTGCGAGACCACCTTGCGCGTGCCGTCGGGGTAGTCGGTGACGACGTCGACGGTGATCGCCCCCGGGACCGGCCCCAGCTGGTGGTAACCGCCGGAGCGCAGGTCCACGACGAGGTCGTCGCCCCACCCGGTGGTGGCGGCGGTGAGGGCCGGCTTCCAGGTCGAACGCAGGGTGCCCAGTCCGGGCAACTGCGTCCCGGCGGAGAGGCGGTAGTGCGGAATGGGGTCGGTAGCACCGAGCAGGCCGAACAGGGCCGAGCCGATCCACAGCCGCGACTCCGCTCGTGACCGGGTGGCCGCGGTGAACGAGGCGGGGTCGAGGGCGTCGAAGAGGACGCCGGTATAGCGGCTCAGCGCGGACGCGGTGGGGGAGGTCCACAGCTCGGCGTTCAGTGTCACCTCGTCGCCGAGTTTCTCACTCAGCCCGAGCGCGTCGCGAGCCGCCGCCGCCTCGCCCGAGCACAGCGAGACGAGGGAGTCGGCGACGGCGCGGCGGGTTTCTTCGAGCTCGGGGAGCGAGAGCGCGGCCAGGTCGAGCGGCTCCCCGGACCCGCCGACGGATTTGGTCTCGGAAGGGGACAAGAGGATACGCACCCGGCTCAGGGTACCGAGGCCACCGGCAGCCCCGACGGCGGGCGGCGGGTCCGCGAGCAGGGGCGGCTAGGCTGGTGCATCGTGATCACGCGTCTGTCCCACCTTTTCCTGCGCACGCTCCGCGATGACCCGGCCGATGCCGAGGTCCTCAGCCACAAACTGCTGGTCCGCGCCGGGTACGTCCGCCGCGTCGCTCCCGGCGTGTACTCCTGGCTGCCGCTGGGTCTGCGCACCCTCCGCAGGGTCGAGCAGGTGGTGCGCGAGGAGATGAACGCCTTCGGCGCCCAGGAGATCACCCTGCCCGCACTCCTGCCGCGGGAACCGTACGAGACCACCGGACGGTGGACCGAGTACGGCCCGGCGTTGTTCCGGCTGAAGGACCGCAAGGGCAACGACATGATGCTCGGCCCCACCCACGAGGAGATCTTCACGCTCACCGTGCAGGGCGAGTACTCCTCGTACAAGGACCTGCCCGTCACGCTGTACCAGATCCAGACCAAGTACCGCGACGAGGAACGACCCCGTGCCGGGATCCTGCGCGGTCGCGAGTTCGTCATGAAGGACTCGTACTCGTTCGACGTCGACGACGCCGGACTCGAACGTTCCTACCAGGCGCACCGAGAGGCGTACCGACGCATCTTCGACCGTCTCGGGATCGAGTACGTCATCTGTGCCGCCACCTCCGGCGCGATGGGTGGTTCCGCCTCCGAGGAGTTCCTCGCCGTCTCCGCGGCCGGCGAGGACACGTTCGTCCGATCCACCGACGGGCAGTACGCGGCCAACGTCGAGGCCGTCGTCACCCCCGCGCCGCCCGCCCTCCCGATCGAGGGTTCGCCGCGGGCGGTCGTGCACGAGACCCCGGACGCGCCGACCATCGACACGCTCGTCGCCTGGGCGAACTCCGCAGACCTGGGCCGGGAGGTGACCGCCGCGGACACTCTCAAGAACGTCATGTTCAAGGTGCGTCGGCCCGGTCAGGACTGGCAGCTGTTGGCGGTGGGCCTACCGGGCGACCGCGAGGTCGACATGAAGCGGGTGGAGGCCGCGCTCGAGCCGGCGGAGGTCGAGATCCTCGACGAGGCGGATTTCAAGACCAACCCGTTCCTCGTGAAGGGATACATCGGCCCGCGCGCGCTGCGGGAGAACGAGGTCCGCTACCTCGTCGACCCGCGGGTCGTCGACGGCACGGCGTGGATCACCGGAGCCGACGAGCCCGGCAAGCACGTGGTGGACCTGGTGTGCGGGCGTGACTTCACCCCGGACGGCACCATCGAGGTCGCCGAGGTGAGGGAGGGCGACCCGGCACCGGACGGGCACGGCACCCTGACCCTGGCGCGCGGGATCGAGATCGGCCACATCTTCCAGCTGGGCCGGAAGTACACCGACGCCTTCGGGTTCGACGTGCTGGGCGAGAACGGCAAGCCCGCGAGGGTGACCATGGGGTCCTACGGCATCGGGGTCTCGCGTCTCGTGGCGGTACTCGCGGAGCAGTTCGCCGACGACAAGGGCCTGGTCTGGCCCGCTGAGGCCGCGCCCGCGGACGTCCACGTGGTGATCGCCAACAAGGACGATGCCGCGATCTCGGGAGCCGCGACTCTGGTGGAGGCGTTCGACCGCGCCCGACTCGAGGTGATCTTCGACGATCGCAAGGCCTCGCCCGGCGTGAAGTTCAAGGACGCCGAGCTGATCGGTGTGCCGTGGGTGGTCGTGGTGGGTCGCGGCTGGTCCGAGGGCACCGTCGAGCTGCGCGAGCGCGCCACCGGCGAAGTCACCCAGGTCTCGGTGGACGGTGCCGCGGAGGAGATCGTCCGGTTGATCGGCGCCGGACGCTCCTGAGCCTCAGGCCGGCGGCGGGAACCCGGGTAGCGCCTCGAACGGCGCTCCCGGGACCAGGGTTCTCCAGCGTGCGAGTTGCACCGCCGCCGCGGTGAGGGCGTCGACGCAGAAACGGCGGGTCTCCGGCGTCCGGGCGAGGCCGAGTTCGACGCGCCAGGCCTCGCAACAGTCCGATTCGATCCGGATCGCCAGAAGGACGGGAGCGCCGGGGGCGTCCGGATCGGGGACGTATCCGACCGGCGCGGGGGGCGATGCCGGCCACAACACCTCGGCGGCGTCCCGACGGGCTCGATGAGCAGCGAGCTCACGCCTGACCGCGGCTCGGATGGAGCCGTCCGCCCGGGCCAGGACGAGACCGTACCCGTAGACCGCCGCGTCCTCGGCGGCCAATCCGACCGGAGCGCTCACGCGAGTTCCACCTCGACCGCCGCCGTGCACGCCGCCGAGACCGCGCCGGCGATCTCCGCGCGGGCCCCCTCGGTCGCCGC
>NZ_JAALDT010000022.1:0-5939 GCF_014144995.1 Dietzia sp. DQ11-71
GATCCGTCGACCGTGGATGCCCGGCCCGGTCGCCGATATCCTGGCGGTCTGCGTCGTCGCCCACCTGGCGACGCTTCCGGTGCTCGTGGCCTCGGGGCTGGGCCAGGGACCGTGGGCCCTGCCCGCGAACATCGCCGTCGCCCCGGCCGTCCCACTGGTCACCGTGCTCGGTACGGCGGCGGCCGCGCTCGGTCCGGTGTGGGAGGACGGTGCGGTCCTGCTCGCCGCGGCCTGCGCCCCCGCACTGTGGTGGCTCGAGACCGTCGCAGGTGTCGCTGCCGGGCTGCCGGGCTCGCCACCCGTCATGCCCGGGTGAGAAGCTCCTGGTCGCGCACCAGGTCGAGCGACAGCGTTCGGTAGCCCTGTTCCTCGAAGAACACGGTGAGCCGGTCGTCGTCGACGCTCATGACGATCCCGGATCCCCACTCGCGGTGCACGACCGCGGACTGCAGGGGGAAGTCCGCCGCGTCGTGGGTGAGGTCGACGGCGGTGCCCGCGTCGCAGGTGTCGCAGTTCCCGCACGGGTCCGCGAGCTCCTCGCCGAAGTAGCCGAGCAGGAACTGGCGCCGGCACCCGTCGGTCTCGGCGTATCCGCGCATCATCCCGATCCGCGAGCGGTCGATCCGCTCGAACATCTCCGAGGTCTCCTCGGCCCGGCGGACCGCCTCCTTCGGCCGCACGTCCTCGACGAGTTCCAGCCCTTTCCGGCCGGACTCGACGAGGGCCGCCGCCTCGAGCAGGTTGACCGCGCCCGTGACACGCCTCGGGCCGAAGTCGAGGGACTTCTTCAACCGGCTCAGCCGTACCGGGCCGTCGGCGCGACGCAGGTGCGTGATGACCGCGCGGATGACCTCCTCGTCGGCACTGTGCGACGAGAAGAAGCTGCGCAGACCGAGGTCCTCGCTGCGGTAGTGGAGTTCGATCGTCGCCGGCTCGCGGTCGCGTCCGGCCCGTCCCGCCTCCTGGTAGTACGTGTCGAGCGAGTCGGGGATGTCGGCGTGCAGGACGAACCGCACGTCCTCCTTGTCGATCCCCATCCCGAACGCGCTCGTCGCCACCACCACGTCGAGGTCACCGTCGAGGAAGGAGCCCAGCGTCTCCTCACGGTCGGCCGACTTCTGCCCGGCGTGGTAGGCACGGACCCTCAGTGGGCGATCCGAGTCGGCCGCTCGTGCAGCGATCCGCTCGGCGTACTCCTCGGTGGACCGGCGGGTGGCGGTGTAGACCAGGCCGGGGCCGGCGAGTTCGACGGCCCGCTCGACGACCGCGTCCTTTTTGCCGTCGTCCTCGACGTGTCGTCTCACCGCGAGGTGCAGCTCCGATCGGTCGAACCCGCCGGCCAGCACCAGGGCGTCGGTCATGGCGAGTCGGTCGACGATCTCCTCGCGGACCGGGGTCGAGGCGGTGGCGGTGAGCGCGATGACGGTGGGTGACCCCATCCGGTGGCGGGCGGTGTCCAGCCGCAGGTAGTCGGGGCGGAAGTCGTGGCCCCAGGCGGAGACGCAGTGCGCCTCGTCGACCACGAGGAAGCTCGGCCCGGCCTCACGGAGCCGGTCGAGGACCCCGCGTTTGGCCAGCTGCTCGGGGGTGAGGAACACGAAGTGGACGCGACCGGCGACGACCTCGTCCCAGGCCTCGGCCTGCTGGCGTGCACCCATCGAGGAGTTGATCGCCAGCGACCGGGTGGGCGCGGAGTCCGCCACCGAGTTCAGCCCCTCGCACTGGTCGCTCTGCAACGCGATGAGCGGTGAGACGACCACACACGGCCCGTCCGCCATGATCCCGGCGAGCTGGTAGATCGCCGACTTCCCGTAGCCGGTGGGCAGCACGGCCAGCACGTCGCGACCGCCCACCGCCGCCTCGATGGCCTCGGCCTGCAACGGGCGCAGGTCGTCCCAGCCGAAGACGCGGTGCGCCACCTCGTGGGGATCGGTGGCCTCGGCCCGGGTCGTCGTCACGTGTGCGTCCTCTCGAGTCGCGGTCGGGCTGCCCGCGGTGGGATGGTCCCGGATCGTCGAGCGTAAGCGCACCAGGCGGGGTGGTCCCACCGGACGCGCCCCCGGCCGGTCGTGGTGGTTCTCGCCGGTCGCTCAGCAGCCACCGGGCGGGCCATCAGGGTCGTCGAGGTCGCCGGGGTGGTCGATGTCGCGCGGTGACCCGGTGTCGTCGCACGGCACCTCGGCCACGAGGTGGGGGTGTGCCCGCAGGTAGTGACGGGCGCCCGCGTCTCCGGCCGCCGTGGCGATGATCCCGGGGAGGTGTGGCGCACCGAGGAGGACCGGGTGCGCACGGGTCCCGCCGTAGGTGGCGACCGCCAGTGACGCTTCGGCGGCGAGGACCCGGCGGACCGACTCCGGTCCCAGCCACGGCATGTCGACAGGGACCACCACCACGTCCTCGTCCCCGACCGCGGTGAGCCCGACGCGCAGGGAGGAGCCCATGCCGGTGTCCCAGTCCGGGTTGTGCACCACCTCGGCGCCGGGCACCTCCAGCTCGACCGCGCCACTGACCACCAGCACCCGGTCGCATCCGCCCGCGCGGAGAAGGCCCACCGCGCGGTCCACCAGGCGGACACCGCGGAAGTCGACGAGGGCCTTGGGGCCGCCGAACCGTCTGCCGGCGCCCGCGGCCAGGACGAGGCCGGTCATCGGGGCACGGTCGCGTCGAGGCCGGAACCGGGCCCACCGTCCCGGGGCCGACGGCGCACGACCTCGAGCAGCGGATTCACGCCACCAGTATCCCCCGACGGCTAGGGCGTGGGCATTCCGCCGGTCACCGCGAGCGTCTCGCCGATCACGTAGCTCGACTCGGGCGAGGCCAGGAACACGTAGGCGGGTGCCAACTCGGTGGGCTGCCCGGCACGGCCGAGCGGGGTGGAGTGCCCGAACTCGGGCAGCTCGTCCTTGGGTTGCCCGTCCGACACCTGTAGAGGCGTCCAGATGGGGCCGGGCGCCACGGCGTTCACCCGGATGCCCTTGGGGGCGAGCTGCTGGGCCAGCCCCTTGGTGAAGTTGTTGATCGCGGCCTTGGTGGACGCGTAGTCCAGCAGGTTCGGCGGCGCCATGTAGGCGACCACGGAGGTCGTGTTGATGATCGTGGACCCGGGCTCCAGGTGGCGAAACGCGGCCCTGGTCACCCGGAACATCCCCACGATGTTGACCTCGAAGGTGTCGGTGAGCTGCTCGTCGGGCAGGTCCTCGAGCGCGGGTGCGACCACCTGCTTGCCCGCGTTGTTGACGAGGATGTCGAGGCCTCCGAGCCGCTCGACGGCGGTGTCGGCGAGGCCCTCGCAGAACGCGCGGTCGGTGAGGTCGCCGGGGATGAGCGCGGCGGTGCGGCCCTCGCGTTCGATGATCTCGGCGACGGCACGGGCGTCGGGTTCCTCGTCGGGCAGGTGGTGGATGGCCACGTCGGCGCCCTCGCGGGCGAAGGCGATCGCCACCGCGGCCCCGATGCCCGAGTCGCCGCCGGTGATGAGCGCCCGGCGGCCGGTGAGCCGACCGGTGCCGCGGTAGGAGTGCTCGCCGAGGTCCGCCTTGGGTTCGAGCCGCGCGTCGAGTCCCGGCTCGTCCTGGTGCTGGACCGGCGGTTCGATGGAGGGGTAGCGGGTCGCCGGGTTCTGGAACGTCAGCTGGTCGGTCGTCTCGGTGTCGGCGTCCTGGTTCTCGCTCATGTCGTTCCCTTCGATGCCCGGACACCGCGCATGGTGGCGCTCCGCGTCGGCGTCGCTCGGTCGGATTGGCTCGTGGCCCCGAAATTACGTGGGGGAGCGGGCGGGGTCGACCGGTCGGGCGCGGTGGTGGTGCGGGCCTGTCGGCGCGGCGTGGCACGATGACTGGGATAGACGACAACGACGACAACAACGACAACAACGACGACGACGAGGAGCGCAGATGGCATCGGGGTCCGCACCGGCTGTGTTGCACCTGGTGCTGGGCGAGGACGAGTTCCTCACCGAACGCGCCACCACGGGCGTCGTCTCGACGGTGCGTGCGGCGACCCCGGCCGGGCAGGACCCGCCGGTGGTCTCGAGGCTCGGTGGGCCCGAGGTCACCGCCCCGCAGCTGTTCGAACTGCTCTCGCCGTCCTTGTTCGGCGAGGCCCGCATCGTGGTGATCACCGGCGCGGCGGAGCTGGGCAAGGACGCCCAGTCCGCGGTGCTCGGCGCGGCCCGTGATCTGCCCCCCGAGACGGTTCTAGTCGTCCAGCACACCGGTGGCGGCCGCGCCAAGGCCCTGGTGGCGGACCTGCGCAAGGCGGGGGCCGAGGAACACGCGGCGGGCAAGCTCACCCGGCACATGGACGTGGTCGGCTTCGTCCGGTCCGAGTTCCGGACACTCGACGTGAGGGTCGCGCCCGAGGCCTGCGAGGCCCTGGTGGAGGCGGTGGGCACGGACCTGCGGCAGTTGGCGTCGGCGTGCGGTCAGCTCGTGGCCGACACAGGCGGCAAGGTGGACGTGGAGGCGGTGCGGCGCTACCACTCGGGGGTCGTGGGGGTCAGCGGGTTCACCGTGGCCGAACGCGCGGTCACGGGGGACGTGGCCGGTGCGATCGAGGCACTCGAGTGGGCCATGCACACCGGCGTCCCGCACGTCGTGCTCGCGGATGCCCTGGCCGACGCGGTGAACTCCATCGCCCTGGTCGGTACCCAGCGGGGCGTGCCGCCGGCCGACCTGGCCCGGCAGGGCCTGCCGCCGTGGAAGGTCAAGAAGGTCACCGCCCAGACCCGGTACTGGTCCATCGAGACCCTGGGCAGCGCGCTGCAGGTCGTCGCGACCCTCAACGGCGAGGTCAAGGGCGGGGCGGAGGACACGTCCTACGCCCTCGAGCGCGCCGTCCGCGCGGTCGGAACGCTCGCGTCCGCCGGCTGACCGGGCCCGCACAGCGGGTACGCGAGCGGACCCGCACCGGGGACACGTCGGCCACTCACACGCAGGCCCCACACACGACAGCCACTCATACGACGAGGGCCCACCTCACGCACGTGGTGCGGGGTGGGCCCTCGGAGCCTCATCACGTCAGGCGAGCAGACGTGGGGCTGGGTGCCTCCCGGTCAGGGGAGGGACCGGGGTGCTCAGAGGCTGTTGACAGCCTTGGTGAGCGCCGACTTCTTGTTGGCGGCCTGGTTCGGGTGGATGACACCCTTGCTGGCGGCCTTGTCGAGCTGACGGGAGGTGGCGACGAGCAGGGCGCCGGCCTTCTCCTTGTCACCGGCCGCGGTGGCCTCACGCAGGCTGCGGATGGCGGTACGCAGGCCCGACTTGGTCGACTGGTTGCGGAGGCGGTTGCGCTCGTTGGTGAGGTTCCGCTTGATCTGGGACTTGATGTTGGCCACTCGTCACACCTTTTTGTCGTGTGTCGACGGCTCCACGAGGGGATCCCGCCGATCGGATGTCTTGTCGTCTCGTCCGCGCGGACACGTGCACAACGTGCTCCGGTGGACACCGACGACCCACTTTACCAGCGGGGGTGTCACCGGCCAAAACGTGCGGCGACGCCTCCGTTGATCCCCGGGCCCGGAGGGCCGCTCGTGCTCAGCGCCAGCCGTAATCGGCGCGGAGCCGATCGGCGACCGCCTCGAACTTCGGCCGCGGGCAGATCGCGCCCTCGCGGCGGATGCCCTGTTCGGGAACGTCCAGCACCCGGTCGAGGCGCACCCAGCTCGGTCGGCCCTCGGGGTCCCAGGGGCCCGATCCGAGCCCGAGCCACCCCTCGTCGTCGTCCCTGGAGTCCTGGGACGAGAGCTGGAGGCCGAGCAGGCGGTCCCCGTCGCGCCCCACCACCAGGACCGGGCGGTCCTTGCCGCGGCCGTCGTTCTCCTCGAACTCGACCCAGGTCCACACGATCTCGCCGGGGTCGGCGTGGCCGTCGAGGTCGGGGGCGTAGGCGATCCGGCGGGCCCGGCTCGAGGTGGGGGCGGTGCCGGTGGTGGCGGGCCG
>NZ_JAALDT010000230.1:0-2791 GCF_014144995.1 Dietzia sp. DQ11-71
TGGGCCTGATCTTCGTCCTCGGTGGCGCGTTCGCGTTCGTCCTGTCCGGGTTGCCGAGCGGCTCGATCAGCGACCCCTCCTACCTGTTGGTGTTCGTCGCGGCGGCGGTGGCGATCTGTGCCCTGGTACTGCCCGGCGTCTCGGGGTCCTACCTGTTGCTGGCGATGGGGCTCTACGCCCCGACCCTCGGCGCCGTCGACGACCGGAACTTCGCCTACCTCGGCGTGTTCGCCCTCGGCGCGCTCGTCGGGATCTCCCTGTTCGTCAAGGTCCTCGACCGCCTGCTCGAGGACTTCCGCAAGCCCACGCTGGTGGCCATGGCCGGACTCATGCTGGGGTCGCTGCGCGCGCTGTGGCCGTGGCAGACCGAGGAGGCCGAGGTCCTGGCCCCCGGCGCCGACTGGCCGACGGTCCTGGCCGCCGTGGCCGCCGGCATCGTCGTGGTGCTGATCGTGCTGGCCGTCGAGCGGGTGTTCGCGGACAAGACCGCCACCACCGACCCCGACCCGCGGACCTCCGCACTCGAGGACCGCGGGTAGGCCGTAGCCGGTCGGGCGGCGGTCAGGGGCTGGTCAGCACCTCCGCCTCCAGCCTCCGGTAGCCGGCTTCCATCCCGTCGACCATGCCGGTGCCGAGGATCGTCTCGCGCAGGTCGGCGCTGTCGTAGGTGATGACGAGCGTCATGAGGGTCCCGTCCTCGACGGCCGTGAGGGTCTGCTCGTTGCGCGTCGGCGGTGCGTCGACGCCCTCCATCGTCTCGGTGAAGACCTCCCGGTGGGGTGGGTCGGTCTCCAGGAGCTGCCCGGTGAGGGCGAACGCCTCGCCCTCGACCCCGTCGTCGGGGGCCCACTCGAAGCGGGTGGTCTCGCCGGGCGCCGGGGCGACCCGGCAGCCGACCAGCGCCCAGCCGTCGGGTCCGTGGAACCACCGGTTCAGCAGCTCCGGTTCGTGGTGGGCGTCCCAGACCTGCCGGGGCGTGCCGTGCAGGATCCGGGTGACGCGCACGGTCCGCTCGTCGAGGAGCTGCGACTGCGTGCCGGTGTCGGCGGCGAACGTGGCGTCGTCGGTGACCACGGCCTCGATCTGGCCCATCGCCTCGCGGGTCCCCTCCTCCATGCCCATCTCGATGAGCTGCTCGAGCTCGGCCAGGCTGTTGAAGTAGGTGGTGGTCTCGAGGCGGGAACCGGTGTCCGTCTCGCCGAACGTGAACACCGCCCGCATGGTGGGCAGGTCGGTGTTGGGCCGGCCGTCGTCGTGGCTGAAGCCGTCGAGCACCTCGAACGACCGGCACTCGTCCACCGACAGGTACTCCCAGTACCCGCACGCGCGGCTGCCGTCCGGTCCGGTCATGTAGTAGTCCGAGCGGCCGCCGGGGAACACGTCGTGCCGGGTGAAGGTGGCCGGCCACGTGGGCGGTCCCCAGAACTTCTCGAGCTGGCGCGGGTCGACGTACGCGTCCCACAGTCGACGGACCGGCACCGGGAACTCCGCGGTGATGGTCAGGGTCAGCCGGTCGAGGTCTCTGTCCACTGATGTCACAGGCATGGCCTGCCTCTTTCCTCGTGTGTGTCCTGCGGTGACGGGTCAGTCCTCGGCGAGGAGGGCGTCGAGCCTGTCGACGCGTGCCCGCCAGATGTCCTCGTAGGCGTCGAGGAGCCGCTGGGCTCCCCGGATCGCCCGGAGGTCTCCCCGGATCCTGCGTTCTCGGCCGATCCGATGGCCGGTGATCAGTCCTGCCTCCTCCAGTACGTTGACGTGTTTGCGGACGGCAGCGAACGACATGTCGTAGCGGGCCGCGAGGTCGGAGACGGTGGATTCGCCGGCCAGGGTGCGCCGGAGGATGTCCCGCCTGGTCGCGTCGGCCAGGGCCCGGAAGATCCGGTCCACCTCGTCGTCGCTGTAGTCCGGACCGCCGGGGTCCACCTCGAGTGCCCGATATGAAACCATGTGGTATCACGATAGGCCGGTGGGCGAGGCCGGTCAAGAGTCGGTTTCGCACCTCCATCCGGTTCTCGGCATCCGGTTCTCCACAGCCCGTTCCGCCTCCACAGGAGTGGGCTCACCGGCTCCGGTGTCCGGGTACCTCGTCGTCGTCGTCCTCTAGCCTGGCGGCGTGCTGACATCGACCGTCCGGGTTCCCGAGTCCGACGTCGAGTCCTTCGTGGGCTCGGCGGCGCTGGGGCGCGCCCGCGGCTACGCCAACGCGACGCGGATCCGCGACGTGGCGTACGACGCCGCCACCCACCGGCTCACCGCGAACATCAAGGGCAGCGGCGCCGCGGGCAGCGGGCGCTGGTACTCCACGGCCGTTCACCTCACCGTGCCGGCCGCGGACGGGTCCAGCCGCCCGCTGCGCAGCATGTGCTCGTGCCCCGTCGGGCTGAACTGCAAACACGCCGCCGCCCTCATGCTGTTCGTCAGCGAGCAGGCCAGCCAGGACGAGTCGATCCCCGCCTGGCGACGGCAGGCCGAGGACTCCCTGCGCGCGCTCGACACCCCGCGGTGGCAACCCGAGGCCCCGGTGGTGGGACTGCAACTTTCGGTGGTCCCGGACGAACTGGCGCCGGACGACGGCCCGGGCGGCCTACGTCCCGGATTGGGCAACCGCCTCAAGGCCCGGATCGTCGTCCCCGGCAGCGGCGGACGGTGGAAGTCGGCCGGGGTCGAGTGGGACCGCCTCCGCTACGGCTGGGACGGCGCGCTGTCGATCGCGCAGGCCGGGTGGCTGCGCGCCGTGGACGCCCTCGCCCGCAGCCACCGGCAGGCACGCGTGTGGCTGGACCTGTGCGAC
>NZ_JAALDT010000231.1:0-3575 GCF_014144995.1 Dietzia sp. DQ11-71
CCAGTCCGGGTGTCTCACCTCAGTCTGGCGGATAGGGGCCGATCAGCTGGGCTACGTCTGCGCAGTGACCGGTCAGTTTAGACGTGAGCACGGCTGGCGGATGCCCGGCAATGAGCCCGATCCGGATGTGCCGGGGACGCTAAAGCTAATGCCTGAGTACGGGGTCGAGTGGGGCCTGTGGGACGGGTGGCTGCCGTACCACCAGCCCCCTCGGCTCCGCACAGGTCCGGGTCCCGGGGGTTTTCCGACCCCGCGCAGCCTCGGGCTCACCTCGCAGCTCGAGGACCGGCTCCGGCAGTGGAACGAGGAGTGGCACCGTGGCTTCCTCGGCTACGGACGAGATGACGATGGGGCCAGCGCCGATCTCGGCCTGCCAAATGGAGGCTTCGCCTTGCCGGAGTGGGCCGACGATGTGGACCCGGTGGCCTGGTACCGCGAGGGCCACGCGATCGCCGCAAGCCTTGCCGATCAACTCCCGGGGGTCACGGTGCGACTCAGAGCGATCCGATATGTGTGCGCGCCGCGTTTCCTTCACCTCACTAAGGTCTTCGGTGACGACGAGTTCTTCACGCCACTATCGAGGCGACGTTCGATTATGGCTACCGCGACAGGTTATAATTGACCTTACGGCGGCAGCTATGGCTGCCGGGACGCCTAGAGCTACCACGACAGCGAGCCAGGCCCGATACATAGCTGCCACTATTATGGCTGGAGCTAGAATAATCGCGCAGAATACTAGCGCAGTGGTCAGTGCTGTTATCCGCACTGCACTTGGTCGGATGGCAGCTGCTGTCAGTGTGAACCACGACATTCCAACAATGGCAAGCTGTGTAACGTCGAGAAGGCCGAGCTCGGAGTCTCCGACGTCGACTAATGTTGGAAGAACCGTTTGAAGGGTTGCCATAGCGATGGCGAACGCGGCTAACGCCAGCGTGAGTACTCCAAGGGGTGAGCGCTTCGGGGCGCTAGCACGGGAGTGTTCCACCAACCTCATGTCGTGATTGTGTCCCACAGATCCCAAGTAGTTGTCTTCCACGGACCCCTTCCGGCGCGATGACTCTCCGAGGCGCAGGCCACGGCAGTCGGCCCGCGAACCGGCTGCGGGTTGGCTCGTCCCATCGGCGTTGCATAAGACTGTAGGTTTTTAAGGCACATTCACGGCGCCAGGCGGGCCGCCGCGGGAGCCCTCGTCCACCCCGCTGGGGCCGCGGGTTTCAGGCGCAGCATGACGTCGGCATCTGGTTTCGGAAGAGGCCGGCCACGATGCGCAGGCTTTCGCTCATGGTCAGGTACGGCGCCCAGGTGTCGGCCAGATCGTCGACGGTCATGCCGCTTTTGATGGCGTAGGTGGCCGCCAGCATGATCTCCCCGGCCCCGTCCGCCAGAGCGTGCACGCCCAGAACCTTGCCGCTCACGGCGTCGGCGACGAGCTTCACCGCCCCGCGGGTGTCGTGCTGGACGAGCGCCCGGGGGACATCGGACAGGTCCAGGACGCGGCAGTCGCACGCGTGCCCTCGGGTGAGGGCCTCGTCCTCGGTCAACCCCGCCGAGGCCAGCTGGGGCCGGGTGAACACGACCGCAGGAAAGCCGGCGTAGTCGACCCGAGCTGCCGGCGGGTACCTGTCCTCGGTCAGGGCGTTGAGCGCGGCGGCCCGACCCCCGGCGGCGGCGGCGTAGACGTACTGGGGAGCCCCCGAGACGTCACCGGCGGCCCAGACGCGCGGGTTGGAGGTGCGCTGGGTCTGGTCGACCACGACGAAGCCGCGCTCGTCCACGTCCACACCGGCAGCGGCCAGGTTCAGGCCGTCGGTGCGGGGCAGGCGTCCGGTGGCCACCAGGACCTGCGCGCCGCGCACCTGTTCGCCCGAGTCCGTGGTCACCACCACCTCTCCTGCGGGGCCTGGTTCGCGGGCCACAGTGGTCGCGCGCTCTTCGACCACGGTGATGCCGTCGTCGGTGAAGACTTCCCGAAGTCTCTGGGCCAGCTCCGGCTCGGCGTGCGGCGCCAGACGCCCGACCACAGAGACCCGGGTGCCGAGGTGAGCGAACAGCTGGGCCTGCTCCATCCCGACGTACCCGCCACCGATAACGACCAGGGACTCAGGCAGCTCGGTCAGCTGCATCGCGGTGGTGGACGTCAGCCGGTCCACAGAGTCGAGACCGACCACCTCCGGGATGGCGGGGGTGGCACCGGTGGCGACTAGATAGGCCCGGGCCCGCAGCGCCTGGCCGTCGACGGCCAGGGTGTCCCCGTCCAGGAAGCTGGCCTGGCCTGGGCGGACCTGGAAGCCGTAGGCAGCGGCCACATCGGCGTACTTCGCATCACGCAGGCGCTCGATGAGTGCGTCCTTCTGGGCCACCAGATCGCCGAGGTTCACCGGTGCGGCTGACGTTGGGGCACCTTTGAAGGGATTGGTGAGCGCGGCGTGCCGGGCCCCGGCGGCCGCCAGGAGCGTCTTGGACGGCACGCAGCCGATGTTCACGCACGTCCCGCCCAGAACACCGCGCTCAACCAGCACGACGCTCTTACCGGCCTGGCTGGCCGCGATGGCGGCGGACATCGCCGCGCCTCCTGAGCCGATCACGGCCAGATCGACGTCGTAGTCCACACCCATTTGCCCACCTTCCTTCGCGTGACCCCTCTTCAGCGTCCATAGTGGACGTTCCAGCGCAGGGGAAGGTCAAGGCGAACATGGACGAGAGCCGAGAAAGGGGCCACTGTGCGCATCGGTGAGTTGGCCGTGGCCAGCGGCACCACAACCAAGACGCTGCGCTTCTACGAAGAAGCCGGCCTACTACCTGCGCCTGAGCGCACCGCCAACGGATACCGCGACTACACCCCTGCGGCCCTGGCGCGCCTGGACTTCGTTCGCCGCGGCCGCACCGCTGGGCTCACCCTGGCCCAGATTCGCGAGATCCTCGACATCCGCGACGCCGGAGTCGCACCCTGCCAGCACGTGCACGCCCTGCTCGAAGCCCACCTGGGCGACCTGGACCGCCAAATCGCCGACCTGCAAGCACTGCGACACACCGTCGCGCACCTTCACCACAGTGCCACCACCAGCGACCCCACCAAATGCGACACCACGACCGTCTGCCGCTATCTGTGACCAGACCGGTGCTCGCGTGTATCGCCATGAGCAGATGCCGCCACAGAGCGTCGACAGAACCCCGCCATATAACGGCGAAAGCCACAGTTCTCGCTGTGTCACAGGGTTGGGTACAATACTTATGAAACGTCGTCTCTCCGGGTCTAGAGTGTATTGATACACAACCCCGGGCGAAAGGGTCTCTTGATGGCTGAACGGATCGGGACGTTGCTGAACCGCTCGGGTGACGGCGGCGAGGAGGTGCTCATCGTCAGCCGCGGGAGGGGTGCGGACTCGGTTCCGTCGCCGGGACGAGTTGGGTTGGAACTTTCGGGTGGAGTCGACGGACTCGGAGAACATCGCCGAGGGAAAGCCAAAGCCAAGGCCGGATCCGGAGCTGGCTCGCCGAGCTTCGCGTCCGCGTGGACAGCGGGTGGCGTACGTGCGTGTGTCGGCCGCCGATCAGAACGAGGCGCGTCAGCTCGA
>NZ_JAALDT010000232.1:0-3792 GCF_014144995.1 Dietzia sp. DQ11-71
TCGCGGCACGGGCCGCCTCGCTGACGGCCTCCATGTCGGCCATGCCGAGGGGCTCGGGTACGGCGAACAGTGCACTCGTCGTCGTCACCATTCCACCCCCTCCGTCACCGGCATCGAACCTACATTCGACAATACCCGCACCGGCGCACTAGCACAAGGGTTCGATCATCTTCGATCACTCATCCCAACCGGGTACCCACCCACTGCGCCAGGGAAACACCGTCACCTGCACCCGATCGACCAGACCGGCGGCCATCAGCGCCCGGTTCATCGACAAGCTGCCGTGCGAGCGCAACGACACGTCGGAATGCTGCTTCAAGCGAGCGACCACCTCGACGGCGTCTCCGCTGACGATGGCCGCGTCCGGCCAGTCGAGGGGACCATCCAGGGTCGTTGACACCACCGTCGTCGGCAGCGTGGTCATCTGGGTGACCCAGGGGTCGAACACGCCGGAATCGTCAGTAGCCGCCCCAATCACCGTTGTCGTTGTACGACCCGAAGCCGCCTCCCATGGGAGGCGTCCGGAGGTCAGCCCGGTTGGAGTGTCCGGAAATCGCCTCGGTCGAAGCTGATGTGGAACCTCCTCGAGTCGATCCGCCAGCCCTCCGGCGTCCGGGTCCACAGGTCCGAGTACTCGCCGAAGCACTCGTAGGACAGATCGGACTGGTCCCCGGCACCGAGGTGGAGGACACGCGCGTACGTGAGGCTCCGCACCCGGTCCTCGTCTCCGTGGAAGCCGAGCTGCACCCGATGGTTGCCCAACAGGTGCTGGGATGGTCCGCAGCCCCCGAGGTGCTCCCTGACCCTCTCGACGATCGCCTGCCGACCGGTCGCGCCGTACCCGGTCGCGGACTCGGTGAACAGCTCGCCCAGCCCATCCCAGTCACGTGAGTCCAACGCGGAGGCCACGTCGGCCAGACGCTCGATGATCAGGTCCCTGTCACTTGTCATCTCCCCTTGGTAGCAGGGATCGCCGGGGGATCTCAGCTGGGCTCGCTAATCTGGCCGCCATGACCGACGTCGAGATCGCGCTGTCCACCGGCCGTGTCAAGGGCACCGATCTGGGGGATGTGGTCCGCTACTACGGCATCCCCTACGCCGAGGACCCCGTCGGCGACCTGCGGTTCGCCGCCCCGGTCCGCCGCGAACCGTGGCCGGGCGTCCGTGACGCGACCCGGCCGGCCGCCACCGCGCAGCGGCTGCGATTCGACCCCGACCCGGCGATCCCCGAGCCGATCGTCGCCGGCACGGACATCCTGCACGTCGACGTGTGGGCCCCCACCGAGGGCGCGGGCCACCCGGTGCTGGTGTGGATCCACGGCGGCGGCTGGGAGTCCGGGTCATCGCACCAGCCCTGGTTCGACGGGACCGCCTTCGCGCGCGCCGGGATCGTCGTCGTCTCGGTGGGCTACCGCCTGGGCGTCGAGGGGTTCACCGCGTTCCCCGACGCCCCGGACAACCGCGGGGTGCGGGACTGGATCATGGCCCTGGAGTGGGTCCGCGACGAGATCGCGGCGTTCGGCGGTGACCCCGGGCGGGTCACGGTGTCGGGTCAGTCGGCGGGCGGCGGGGCGGTGCTCTGCCTGCTCGCCTCGCCGTTGGCGGCCGGCCTGTTCCACCGGGGGATCGCCTCGTCGCCCGCGGTGCTGCGATCGCCCGCCGCTCAGGCCCCCAAGGGCACGACCGCCGCGGAACTGGCCGCCGGCGGCCGGGGCGCCGTCGACGAGTTCCACCGGCGCCTGCGCAAGGACAATCCCTTCCTCATGCCGTTCCGGCCGACGGTCGGCGACGACACGGTCCCGGTCCCACCCCTGGAGGGCATCGGCACCGGGCCTGGGCTCGACCTGCCCCTGCTCATCGGCTCCACGGCCACGGAGTTCGAGGGGGTCGTCCGGGCCCTCCCCGGGCCTGCGCTGGTGCCGGGTGCCGCGATGATCCTGCGGTCCCAGGAGCTGCCCACCACCGGACTGCGCGCGCTGGCCAGACAATCGGCGGGCAAGTCGCTGCGACGGGCGGTGGGGGCGGTGGTCGACGCCGCCACCATCCACTCGACCGTCGTGCGTGCGGCCGAGACCCGGGTGGCCGCCGGCGCGCCCACCTGGGTGTACGACTTCCGCTGGTCCGAGGGTCGCGGCGCCGTGCACTGCGCGGACCTGCCGTTCTTCTGGTCGGTTCCGGAAGCCGCGAACGTGCGGGCCTACCTCGGAGCGGACGCCCCGCCGGATCTCGTCGACGCGATGCACCGGTCGTGGGTCGACTTCGTCCGCTCCGGAGACCCGGGGTCCCCGCCCTACGCGCCCGCCGAGAGGCGCGTGCAGGTGTGGGATGACCCTCCCGCTGTCGTCGAGGACGGACTGGCCGACGTCCGCGCGGTCTGGTGGCCCGCCGGCGGCTCCTGACGCCTTGCTACGATTGCGCCGCGCGTGCCGGTGACGTACCCGGCGCGTGCGGGGGGCTATAGCTCAGTTGGTTAGAGCCGCGGACTCATAATCCGCTGGTCGCGGGTTCGAGCCCCGCTGGCCCCACCACTGCTCGACCCGCCACTATTCTGCGACGCCACCTCGGACGTGAGTCTGCCAGTCGGCCCGGTCGGGCGGGTCCGGAGCGCCCGACTAGGATCGATCTCCATGGTCGCCTCCCTGCTGGTCGCCGGTACGACCTCGGATTCTGGGAAGAGCGTCGTGACCACAGCGCTGTGTCGGGCGTTCGCTCGCCGCGGCATCAACGTGGCCCCGTTCAAGGCCCAGAACATGTCCAACAACTCGATGGTGGTCGCCGCCCCTCGCCGCACAGGTCCGCACAGCACAGGCCCGGACGGCACCGCCGAGATCGGGCGCGCGCAATGGATCCAGGCCCTCGCAGCGGGCGTGGCCCCGGAGCCCGCGATGAACCCGGTGCTCCTCAAGCCCGGCGGGGACCGGCGCAGCCACGTGGTGGTGATGGGACAGCCGGCCGGGTCGGTGTCCTCCCGCGACTTCGTCGACGGACGGGCCCACCTGGCCGACGCCGCGTTCGCCGCCTACTCCGACCTGGCCTCCCGTCACGAGCTCATCATCTGCGAGGGGGCCGGCAGTCCCACCGAGATCAACCTGCGCTCCAGCGACTACGTCAACATGGGCCTGGCCCGGCACGCGGACATGCCCGTCGTCGTGGTGGGGGACATCGACCGCGGGGGCGTCTTCGCCGCCCTCTACGGCACGGTCGCACTCCTCGAGCCCGCCGATCAGCGGCTGGTCGCGGGGTTCGTCATCAACAAGTTCCGCGGCGACCCGACGCTGCTGGCCCCCGGGCTGCGGCAGATCGAGGACCTCACCGGCCGGCCGGTCCACGGGGTGCTGCCCTGGAATCCCGACCTCTGGCTGGACTCGGAGGACGCCCTCGCGGTGGGTCCCCGCGCCGCCGACGCCGCCGCCACCCTGCGGGTGGCCGTGATCCGTCTGCCGCGCATCAGCAACTTCACCGACGTCGACGCCCTCGGCCTGGAGGCGGACGTGGATCTCGAGTACGTCACGGACTCCCGCGACCTCGCGGGGGCGGACCTCGTCGTCGTCCCCGGGACCCGCGCCACCCTCGACGACCTCGCCTGGCTCCGCGCCCGGGGCCTCGACCGCGCGCTCACCTCCCACGTCGAGCGCGGCGGCGCGGTGCTGGGGATCTGCGGCGGCTTCCAGATGCTCGGCGGGGAGATCGCCGACCCGGACGGCATCGAGGGCGAGCCCGGCGCGCGGGTGACCGGCCTCGGACTGCTTCCCGCCACCACTCGCTTCGGCGCCGAGAAGGTCCTGCGACTGC
>NZ_JAALDT010000233.1:0-3939 GCF_014144995.1 Dietzia sp. DQ11-71
CCGCGCGCCGACCGTGCCGGTCCCACCCCCGCGGGCCGAGCGGACGGCGCGGGTGACCTCCTGCAACAGCCCGTTGGCGACGCCGCCGAGGGCGAAGAACGCTCCCCAGTAGGTGGCGAACAGTGGATAGTCGGCCGGGCCGAGCGCGCGGCCGGCCACCAGCATCACCAGGTACCCGGAGGCCGCGGCGAACAGGGTCGCCAACGTCAGTGCCCGCATCCCGCCCGCGGCCGACCGGCCGGTGGTGGGCGTCGGCTCAGTGGCTGCCGGTGTCGTCATCGGGCATACCGAGGGTCGGCGGCAGGGGCTCGGAGAACAGCCAGGCGTTCCACAGTGGCCGCAGGTCGACGGGGGAGTGGTCGGCGGCCAGGTGGAGGAAGTCGTCGGTGGTGACAGTCCTGCCGGAGTACGTCGCGACCCACGCGCGGAGGAGATCGAAGAAGCGGTCGTCGCCGATCGTCAGGCGCAGCGCGTGCAGGGTCAGGGCGCCGCGCTTGTAGACGCGGTCGTCGAACATGTCCTCCGGTCCGGGGTCGGACAGGAGGAGGTCCTGCGGGGAATTCTGCAGCTTGGAGTAGTAGCGCAGGGCGTGACTGCCGGCGTCGGCGCCGCCGGAGAACTCGGTCCACAGCCACTCGGCGTAGCAGGCGAACCCCTCGTGCAGCCAGATGTGCTTCCACTCGGCGATGGTGACGGCGTTGCCGAACCACTGGTGGGCCAGCTCGTGGGCGATGAGTCGCTCGTCCGAGTCCGGCCGGCCCGCGGCCTCACACGTGTTGCGTCCGAACGTCGACATGCCCATCGCCTCGAGCGGGATCTCGAGTTCGTCGTCGGTCACCACGACCTTGTAGCTGTCGAACGGGTACGGGCCGAAGAGATCGGAGAACACGGTGATCATCTCGAGTTGCCGGGCGAAGGCCTGCCGGAATCCCCGCTTGAGGTCGGCGGGGACGAAGGCGTGGAACGGCACCGGCCCGTCGGTGGCCTCGAGGTGGTCGTACTGCCCGAGGTTGACGGTGACCAGGTAGGGGGAGGTGGGGTGCGGGAGGTCGAAGTCCCAGGCGGTCGTGCTGCCACTGCGCTTCTTGCCGACCAGCGTGCCGGTGACGACGGCGCGGTACGGCGAGTCGGTGGTGAGCCTGATACGGAACGGGGCCTTCGCCGAGGGGTGGTCGTCGCAGGGGAACCAGCTGGCGGCACCGTTGGGCTGGCCCGCGACGAGGACCCCGTCGGTCAGTTCCTCCCAGCCCACCTCGCCCCACGGCCCACGGATCGGCTTCGGGTTGCCGGAGTAGCGGATGGTCAGGGTGAACGCGGATCCCACGGCGAGTGGTTCGGCGAGGGTGATCGAGAGCTTGCCGCGGGGCCGGGTGTAGCGGGCGACGCGGTCTCCGTCGAGAAGGACCTTGGACACGGTCAGGTGCGGGGAGAGGTCGAGCCGGATCGTCTCCAGCGGCTCGGTGGCGGTCGCGGTGATCACCGCCTCGCCACGGAGGTTGTTGGGGCTCACCTTGTAGCTCAGGTCCAGCTCGTAGCGCGTGACGCGATATCCGTGGTTGCCCGCGCCGGGCAGGTAGGGGTCGACCGGGTCGGCGCCCGACGGCGTGCGCGGGGACGCCAGCTTGGCGACGAGGTCTGACTTCACTGCCTTCAATTCCATGACCTGCGCGAGTCTAGAGGACCGGCGACGGGCGACGCCCGTCTCGAGGCGAGAAGTGACCGCTCCCGGGAAAGTGGTTGCCAGATAGGAAAGTACTTGCCTAGTCTCAATATCACTCCGCGGCGGAAACTCCCCCGGGGCACCGACGGAAGGCAGACCCATGGACCCGCAGAACTCAAGCACCGGCGAGGTCGATCGAGCGGAGGCCGCCCGCATGCTCGCCGAGGCCGAGGGGCGCCCGCCGGTCAGCTCCCGGCAGGACGCCCGCGTGTTCGCGGCGTTCGCCGCGGCCATCTCGCTTCTGATGGGGATCGGGACAGTCGCGATCATGTTCTCCAACTGGGCGCTCGTGCCGTACGTGCTGTTGCTCTTCGTGGCGATCTTCTGGCAGCGACGCGCGATCAAGGCGGGCCCCCGCGGATCGGGACGGACCTACACGTGGGGCGTCGCGGGATCGGGCGTGATGATCCTCGTCGTCGTCACCGGCCTGAACGTCATCCGCACCACGATCGGGCTCACCGCCTGGTGGTACCTCCTCGGGGTTCTGTTGGTCGCCCTGCCCGGCCTGGTGGCCGCCGCGATCATCGACCGGCGGGGATCCGAGCGGTGAGCGGAGAGAAGATGGGCGGCGAGACGACGGGCGGTCAGATGACGGGCGACGAGACGACGACGAGCACCCCGGCTGCATCGGGGGGCTCCGCCCCGGGGGCGGGCGGCGGATCGGGAGGGCACGCCCGCCACCGGTTGGACGAGGTCATCCACGCGCCCGTCCGCTTCTCCATCGTCGCGGCCCTGGCTGGCGTCGACTACGCGGATTTCGCCACCATCCGCGACGCGGTCGAGGTCACCGACTCGACACTGTCCAAGCAGGCATCGGTGCTGGAGAAAGCCGGATACGTCAAAGTCAGCAAGGGGTACGTCGGCAAGCGACCGCGGACGTGGTTGTCGCTCACCCGCGACGGACGCAGGGCCTACGAGTCCCACCTGGCGGCGCTGCGGGCCATCGCCGGCGGCTGACCCGCCCACCGGCTCAGCCCCGCCAGGGTGCGATCGGATTGCCCTGCCAGCGGGTGCCGGGCGGGATGCGGTCGCCGCGCATCACCAGCGAGGCCGGGCCGACGGTCGAGCCGTCACCGATCGACGACGCCGGCAGCGCGACGCAATGGCACCCCAGTGTGGCGCCGGCCTCGATCGTCACCCGGTCGATCTGCATGATGCGGTCGTGGAACAGGTGGGTCTGGACCACGCACCCGCGGTTGATGGTGGCGCCGTCCCCGAGGGAGATCAGGTCCGCCTCGGGCAGCCAGTACGACTCGCACCACACGCCTCGGCCGATCCGTGAGCCCAGCAGGCGCAGCATCGCGTTCATCACCGGGGTGCCCGACGCGGGCCGGGCCATCCACGGCGCGGCGAGCAACTCGATGAACGAGTCGGCGACTTCGTTGCGCCACACGAACGACGACCACAGCGGCTGCTCGCCCGCGCGGATCCGGCCCACGAGGATCCACTTGGCCAGCGCGGCGACCACCAGGGCGACCAGACCCGCGTAGGCGAGCGTCAGCCCGGAGGTCAGTGCCGCCACGCCGAAGCCCCACTCCAGGTGGATCTCCTGCATCACCACCAGGACGCTGACCAGGAGCAGGAACGACATCCAGACGGGGACCAGTCGCAGGGTCTCCCACGCCGCCCGGGCGACCTTGAGGCGTCGCGGCGGCTGGTAGGTGCGGACGTCGTCGGTGTCGGCGACGGCGCGAGGGAGTTTCTGCGGCGGCGACCCCAGCCACGAGGTGCCCTTCTTGGCCTTCTGCGGGGCGGACGAGAGCACGGCGACCAGGCCGCGCGCGGGCACCTTCCGCCCGGCGGAGGCGATCCCGGAGTTGCCGAGGAAGGCGCGCTTGCCGACCTGGGCGTGCTCCAGACGCATCCATCCGGAGCCCAGTTCGTACGGTGCGACCATGGTGTCGTCGGCGAGGAACGCCCCGTCGCGGACGGTGGTGAGGGCGGGGATGAGCAGCACGGTCGAGGCCTCGACGTCCTTACCGATCCTGGCTCCCAGCAGGCGCAGCCAGACCGGGGTGAGCATGGACGCGTAGAGCGGGTAGAGCCAGTTCCGCGCGGCGTCCATGAGCCGTTCGCTGCACCAGGCCTGCCAGGCGATCCGCGAGTGGACCGGGTGGAAACCCGGGTTCAGCCCGATCGACAGCAGCCTCACCGCCCCGAGGGTGGCCGCGGCGAAGAGCGCGAGTGCGAGGAGCGTGGCGGGGACCGACCACAGTGCG
>NZ_JAALDT010000234.1:0-8166 GCF_014144995.1 Dietzia sp. DQ11-71
GATCGCTGAAGGGTGCCCGGTCGCGGGTCCGGGCGGGCGGTCGCGAGCGGTTGCGACGAGCGTGAGCACGGGCACAATCGCCCACACGGCTCCACGTCGCGCGCCGCGTCCGGCGTCGTACGGCGGAGACGGAGCCCGCAGGTCCGGACGTCCGATTCCCACCGTGAAGGAGCGTCATGTCCGACAAGAGGTCAGATTCCAAGTCCGCCGCCCGATCCGCGGCCGAGAAGCTCGTCGACAAGGCCGAACAGTTCGCCGACGACCTGGCCGGCAGCGCCGACGTCGTCCCCGGCACCCCGGGGTCGCGACCGCCGACCGTCGCGGAGCCCACCGAGCCGACCAGCCCGCTGCCGCCGAAGGCCGACCAGAAGGGCGCGACCCCGTACGGCCCGACCGGCGCGGAGCCGCCCGGCTCGGTCACCGCCCGCGAGGAGGTCATGCGTCAGCAGGGCCAGTTCCTCACCACCGCCCAGGGCGGGCGCCTGTCCGACACCGATCACTCGCTCAAGGCCGGTCGTCGCGGCCCGGTCCTGCTCCAGGACCACCACCTGCGCGAGAAGATCATGCACTTCGACCACGAGCGCATCCCGGAGCGCGCGGTCCACGCCCGCGGTGCCGGTGCGCACGGGACGTTCGTGGCCAACGGCGCCGCAGCGAGCGTCTGCAAGGCCGGCGTCTTCGCCGAGGGTAAGGAGACCGAGGTCTTCGTCCGCTTCTCCACCGTGCTCGGTAACCGCGGATCCGCCGACACCGTCCGCGACACCCGTGGGTTCGCGACCAAGTTCTACACCGACGAGGGCACCTGGGACCTGGTCGGTAACAACATCCCGGTGTTCTTCATCCAGGACGCGATCAAGTTCCCCGACGTCGTCCACGCCGCCAAGCCGCACCCGGATCGCGAGATCCCGCAGGCCCAGAGCGCGCACGACACCTTCTGGGACTTCGTCTCCCTGCACACCGAGGCGCAGGCCCACACCCTGTGGAACATGTCCGACCGCGGAATCCCGCGCTCGTTCCGGATGATGGAGGGCTTCGGTGTCCACACGTTCCGGATGATCAACGACGCCGGCGAGACCAGCCTGGTGAAGTTCCACTGGAAGCCCCACCTCGGCGTCCACTCGCAGGTGTGGGAGGAAGCCCAGATCACCGCCGGCATGGACCCGGACTTCCACCGCCGCGACCTGGCCGACGCGATCGAGTCCGGCGCGTTCCCGAAGTGGGACCTGGGCATCCAGGTCTTCCCGGACACGGTCGACGAGAACGGTGTCAGCGAGATGTTCCACGGCATCGACCTGCTCGACCCGACCAAGATCGTCCCCGAGGAGCTCGCGCCGGTCCAGGTCATCGGCACGATGACGCTCAACGCCAACGTCAAGAACTTCTTCGCGGAGACCGAGCAGGTCGCGTTCCACCCGGGCCACCTCGTGCCGGGCATCGACGTCACGAACGACCCGCTCCTGCAGGGCCGACTGTTCTCGTACCTGGACACCCAGCTCACCCGGCTGGGCGGGCCGAACTTCGGCCAGATCCCCATCAACCGCCCCCACGCCCCGGTCAACGACATGCTCCGCGACGGCTTCCACCAGTCCGCCGACCACGTGGGCGTGGCGCCGTACCAGCCCAACAGCCTCGACGGTGGGTGCCCGTTCATGGCTGGCACGACCGACGGTGCGCTGGTGGAGGTGGCGCAGCAGATCGCCGACGCGCAGGTCGTCCGCGACGCCCCGGCGACGTTCGACGATCACTACTCGCAGGCGACGCTGTTCTACACCAGCCTTACCGAAGTGGAGAAGGCGCACGTCGCCGAGGCGTACACCTTCGAGCTGGGCAAGTGCTACGAGGAGGCCATCAAGATCCGCCAGGTCGAGCAGCTCGCGCACATCGACCATGACCTGGCCGTCACCGTCGCGTCGGGGTTGGGGCTGCCCGCGCCCGCGAAGGTCCCCGTGGCCGAGGTCGTCACCAGCCCGGCCCTGTCCCAGATCGGCAAGGAGTGGCCGTCCGACGGGCGCCAGATCGGCATCCTCGTCACGGAGAACTCCGACGTCGCCGCGGTCAAGGAACTCGAACAGGCCGTGTTCGACGACGACATGGTCCCGCTCGTGATCGGCCCGGTCGGCGGCAGGCTGGGCGCGGGCGAGCCCGACGCGACGGTCGCGATCTCGCGGACCTATCAGACGCAGCGGTCCATCGAGTTCGATGCCCTCGTCGTCGTCGACCTCCCCGCCCACCCGCGGACCGACGTGCTCATCAGCGAGATGTACCGTCACAAGAAGGCCATCGCCACCCTGGCGCCCATCGACCGGTACGTCGACTTCGGACTGACCTCGGACACGCCGGGCGTGGTCGCGGTCGACGCGGCGGCCGGCGTGCTGCCCGCACTCAAGCCGCTGCTGGCCACCCACCGGGCGTGGGAGCGGCCCGACCCGGCCCGCATCTGACGCAGGGCACGGAGCAGTAGCCGGACACCGTGGGTCGGGGATCGCGAGAGGTCCCCGACCCACGGCGTGCGCGGGTAGCGTCTCGGCCATGAGCGACCACCCCGCCACCCGTGAGGCCGCCGCCCGCGAGAGTCCTGCCGGTCTCCGCCTCGAGGCGCGGCGGGTGATCACGGCTCCGGCGGACCGCGTGTTCGCCGTACTGTGCGATCCGGACGGCCACGTGGCGATCGACTCCTCGGGGATGCTCCAGGCTGCCGAAGGATCGGTGGTCACCGCCGAGGGCGACCGGTTCGTCGTCCACATGGACCGCGAGTCCCTCGGCGACTACGACATGGGCGAGTACGACGTCACGGTGATCATCACCCGGTTCGAGCCGGACGCCGAGATCGCCTGGACCATCGACGGGGCCATCACGCCCCCGATCGGCCACACCTACGGCTACCGCCTCATCCCGCTGGGCACTGGCGATAACGGCGATGGCGACGGCGCCGAGGGGGCGCGTACCGAGGTCGTCAGCTACTACGACTGGTCCGACGCGCACCCGAAGTGGCGCGACTCGGGAGTACTGCCGGTGCTGGACGCATCGGCGCTCAAGGCGACGCTCGGAATCCTCGACCGGGCGGTCAGGAGGGGATATGTCCGCGGCTGATCCGAATGCCCACCGGCCGGACCTGTGGTTCTCCCGCGACGGCATGGAGCTGCGCGCGGTGGACTCCGGGCCCGCCGACGGCGAGGCGATCGTCCTGCTCCACGGGTTCCCGCAGCGCACCTCCAGCTGGGACCTCGTGGCGCCGCTCCTGCACGCGGCCGGGTACCGCACCCTGGCGCTGGACCAGCGCGGGTACTGCGAGTCCGCCCGCCCCCGTGGTCGACGCGCGTACCGACTGTCGGAACTGGTGGGGGACGTCCTCGCCCTGCTCGACGCCGCCGGCCTGCCCGACGCCCACGTGGTGGGTCACGACTGGGGCGCCGCCGTGGCGTGGGGTGTCGCCGGGGCGCACCCCGACCGCATCCGCAGCCTCACCGCCGTGTCGGTCCCCCACCCCGCCGCCTTCCTCAAGGCCATGGTCGCCTCCGATCAGCTACGGCGATCCTGGTACATCGGGCTCTTCCAGCTGCCGTTCCTGCCGGAGCGACTGCTCACCTCGGCCGGTCCGCTGCCCGAGAAGGCCCTGGCCGGGATGGGGATGACGCCCGAGATGATCGAGCGCTACCGGCGTGAGATGGTCGCCGCCGGCGCGATCCCCGGGGGACTCGGCTGGTACCGGGCCCTGCCCTTCGCCTCACCGTCCCGATCGACCGCGCCGGTCCGTGTGCCCACCACGTTCGTGTGGAGTGACCGCGACCCGGCCCTGGGCCGCGGGGGCGCCGAGCGGACCCGCCACCACGTGGACGCCGACTACCGGTTCGTCGAGATGGGCGGGGTCAGTCACTGGATCCCCGACGAGCGGCCGGCAGAGCTGGCCGATGCGATCGTGGCCCGGGCCCGGTCGGCCGAGGACGGCTCGGGTCCCGGGGCCTGAGCTCCACCACACCGGGTGCGCGCGGCGCGGCGTGGTGTCACGCTGGGCCGATGTTCTTCATCTTCGGCTTCAAGAACTCGTCCCGGAACCTCGGGCTCTCCCAGGCCACGTGCCCGAACTGCGGCAACGTCGCCGCACAGCGGGTCGACCGTCGGAAGCGGGCGTTCTCCCTGTTCTTCGTCCCCATCATCCCGCTGGGGTCGTCGTACACCGCCACGTGCACGGCGTGCGGCATCACCACCAAGATCGACCGGTCGCGGGCCGACGGGATCCTGTCCGGCGCGTACTGATCCGGCCGCTCAGCTCTCCCGCGCCGCCACCGGCCGGGCCTTCTCCTCCCACGGCGGCGGGATCGTGGCGGCGACCGCTGCGGCCAGGAGGGTCGCGCCGCAGCCGAACATCAGACCGACCCGGAATCCGGTCTCGGTGGGGACGAACAGCCCCTCGAAGTCCATGGACATCTGGGTGAGCAGCACGCCGAGCACCGCGGCAGAGGTCGTGGTGCCGATGGAGCGCATGAGTGTGTTGACGCTGTTGGCCGAGCCCATCTCGGAGGTGGGCACCGAGGCCATGATCAGCGCGGGCATCGCACCGTAGGCCAGCCCCACTCCGCCGCTCACCACGATGCCGACGGTCATCACACCCCAGGTCGATCCCATGAGGAACAACCCGGACGCATAGCCGACCGCGACCACCAGCGCTCCCAGGATGAGCGTGGTCTTGGGACCGCGGGTGCCGATGAGTCGCCCGCTGAGTGGGGAGACCGCCATCATCGCCAGCCCGCCGGGCGCGCTCCACAACCCCATGGCCACCATCGACTGGCCCAACCCGTGCCCGGTCTCGACCGGGAGCTGGAGAATCTGGGGCATGATCAGCAGCTGCGCATAGAGGCCCATGCCGATGGTCACCGAGGCGATGTTGGTCATCAGGACGGGGCGACGGGCGGCAACCCGCAGGTCCACGATGGGTGACGGGTGCCGAAGGACCCACAGTGCCCATCCGGGCAGCGACACCGCGGTGAGGGCCAGCAAGCCGAGGGTCAACGGGGAGCCCCAGCCCCAGTCGGCGCCCTTGGACACCGCGAGCAGCAGCGAGATGAGGGCGATCGCGAGCCCCACTGCGCCGATGACGTCGAGCGTGCCGTCCGGTTTGGCGGCCGGCAGCGTCCGGAGACGCACCATCATCATCACGATGATCGCCACGCCCAGGGCCCCGGACCCCCAGAACATCCACTGCCACGAACCGTATTGCGCCAGGGCGGCCGCCGCCGGGAGCCCGAGCGCTCCTCCCACTCCGAGCGACGAACTCATCAGACTGATCGCCGGTGCGAGTCGACGCGCCGGGAGGATCTCGCGCATCGTGGCGATGCCGATGGGGATCACACCGATTCCCACGCCCTGCAGGGCGCGCCCGATGAGCATCGGCCACAGCGAGGTGGCCAGTGCGCACAGCACCGAGCCGACGACCATGACCGCCGTGCAACCGATGAGCACGTACTTCTTCGGATAGAGGTCTCCCAGTCGTCCCATGAGCGGACCGGCCACCGCTCCGGCGAGCAGCGTGATGGTGACGACCCAGGAGGCGTTGACCGCGGAGGTGTTGAGAATCGCCGGCAGCATGCCCAGCAGCGGGATGACCAGCGTCTGACTGAGAGACATGACGATGCCGCCGAAGGCGAGGACCGCGATGAGACCGTTCTCGTCCGACCGGACGGTGTCGGCGTCCCCACCGCGCGTTCGTGCCATCATCCCGTGTCCTTCCGACCGAGGCTCGCTTCCGGAGCCTCTCGTCGGACATTACAGACAGGTGTCGAACGGGTTCTCGTTCCGGGCACGGCCACCGTGTTCGACATGGCGGTCCGACGTGGCGGAATCCTCGCCCACTATCGTCTGCCGCTGTCCGCAGTGCGACGATGAGCGGGTGGACACCACCGGCTCGACCCGGCGGATCACCCGCCGGCCCACCGTCTCCGTGGGGGCGTTCCTCGCCGTCACGGCCGTCGCACTGACCGCCGCCGTCACGGCCCCGGCCACCGCGAACGCCCAGGACTCCTCCGAGGCCATCCCGCGACTGTTCCCCGCTCCCGACCGCGTGATCGCCGTGGGCGGCTCACCCACGGGGCTGTGCGCGGGCGCGATCTCCACCACGCTCGACGGCGACGGGTACCCGGACACGGCGTCCGTCGCCTGGGCCTTCGCCATCGCCGGGGTGGGTCCGTGCAACCTCACCGCCACCCTCTCGTGGCGCAACCTCGACACCGGGGCCACCGGGGAGAAGATCGCGCAGGTCCCGTTCCCGCGGATCTCGACGGGCATCCCCGATCCGATCTCCCACCCCTACGAGGCGCAGATCTCCACCGGCCCGGGCCGGGTCGAATACCGACTCACCGCCACCGGCGGGGCCGTCGCCGGGCCGATCGTCGTGCAGACGGTCGCCTACGACGGCTGACGACGCCGGGGGCGCGCAGCACCCGGACCGGGCGGGCGTTCCGGGCCGAGCATTTTGTTGGTTGCCAAACCGGTTCCAGTAGGGGACGTGAGCATCCCAGGATGTGCTCTGGGCAGCGCGGGTCTTCACGTGGGCTCCATCGCGGATCTTGATGTGGATCGCGTCCAGGAACACCACCGGGTAGAACGCCTCCAACGGGCGGTGCTGCCAGGCGGCGACTTCGTCCAGGACCGCGTCGGTGACGTTGGCGATGGACTCGTGCGACAGCTCCACCCCCAGGGTCCGCGCGAGGTGGTGCTCGATCTCCCGGACGGTCATTCCGCCGGCGTACAGCGAGATGATCTGGTCCTCCAGCCCGCCGAGCCGGCGGGCGCCCTTCGGGACGAGCTGGGAGGCGAACGAGCCCTGCCGATCGCGGGGCTGATCCAGCTCCACCGGGCCGACCTCGGTGGCCACGGTCTTGCGCGAAGTGCCGTTGCGGTGGTTTCCGTCCCCGCCACGGGCGTGGGCATCGCGGCCCAGATGCTCGGTCAGCTCGGCGCCCATGCCCCGCTCAAGGACGGCCTTGAGCATCTCGTTCAAAAAGCCGTCCTTGCCAGTCAACTCCAACCCTCGCGAACGGGTCTCGGCGAGTACGTGATCAATCAGCGCATCCGAGAACACCTCCCGGCGAAGCCCAGCAGCATCTGATACATCCGTAGCGTCGTGGTCGTCAACAGCCATAGCGTTCATGATTCCTCCTCCGGATCAACTCACACAGACCATCTGACACGCCCCGTCGAAAGTCTCTGCCACCAGTGGGTCGGTACGCGACCAACTCATCGCGCTTCTCACGGCCCAAGCCGACCTGATTGACCAGGCGCCGCTGAACATTACGACTCTGGCTTGGCTGTCAATCGGATCAGTCGGCGGCGATCCTGCCGATTCGGCCGCGATCACCTCACTGCGTAGTCGAGTCATCGAGGAATACCGGCAGCCCTTTGACCGCATCCTCACACATCCTGACGTTCGAGCACAGCTCGGCAACGTCGACACCACCTTCGCGATCGTTCAACTCCTGGGTCCCGTCGTGTTCGCTCGCCTTACTGGGCTCTGCACCGTCGACCACGACGGATGCGTGCAACTCGTTGATGATTTTCTTGCTGCCCGCAAGCAGGGAGGCGAACCCATCCCGGCCGAGTCCATCCACGACCTGAACCGCTGTGAGTCTTGGGGTGGCTGGTCTGGGACCGGCTGGCAAGGATAGGAGTTGGCCGCATCACCCCGGTCGTGACTCATGAACCGCCCGGCCCCCTCGGGGTGCCCTACTAGGGATTTGTCCAACCGGGGTGAGGCAGCCGACGCCGTCCTGGCCCACCTCGGTGACTTGATCAGAAGGCTGTCCGCTCCATAAGGAACGTGACTCATCACAGTGCTGCCCCGAAGTGACTCCTACCCAGACCGGCGCCGGCCACCAGCGGCCGGACCGCTGTCCCTGAGTAGGAAGGACCCGAGCCGCTATGACCATCGTCGCGCATGCTCACCCATTCGTCATCGGCGTTGATACCCACGCACGCAATCACGTCTTGGCAGTCCTGGCTGCCACTGGTGAGGTTATCGATACCGCCCAGTTCCCGACGACCGCCGCGGGGATGGCCCGCGCGATTTCGTGGGCCACCCGCCGCACCGGCGGTGATCAGTCCGCCCTCTGGGTGATCGAGGGAGTTGCCTCCTACGGTGTTAGGGACACCTTTCGGAAAGCAGGGTTCTGATGA
>NZ_JAALDT010000235.1:0-1666 GCF_014144995.1 Dietzia sp. DQ11-71
GGTCGCGATCGTCTATGCCGCTGACGGGTCGGAGTCGATCCTCAACGGCGAGTGGTCGGTGCGCTTCACCTACGACGACTGATCCGTGGGTCAGGCGTCCAGCTCGCGCGCGACCGCGCGGAGCACCGACGCCACCCGGCCCGAGACCTTGGCCTCCGGCCGGTGACCACGGCGCAACTCGGGCTGGACGGTCGACTCGAGCACCTTGATCATGTCCTCGACCATCCCGTGCAGCTCGTCCGCCGAACGTCGGGGCCCGCTCCTCGGGGCCCGCTCCTCCGCGACCGTCGGTTCGTCGTGGACCACCACGCGCAACGCCTGGGGGCCGCGGCGCCCGGAGACCATGTCGAACTCCACGCGCTGGCGCGGACGCAGCGTCTCGACCCCTGCGGGGAGCGCCTCGGAGCGCACGTAGACATCCTCGCCGCCCTCCTGGGACAGGAAGCCGAAGCCCTTCTCCGCGTCGTACCACTTGACCTTGCCGCTGGGCACCGCGAACCACCTTCCGACCGGACGCGGCATACGCGACCGACAACCATGACTGATGCCCCGAGACTACCCTCGTGCGCGTTGGTGCCCACCGCGAGGCGAGCGGTAACCTCCCCGTGTGACCGCCGACGATCGACGCCCCGCCGACGACCCCTGGACACCTGACGCCGCGGCGTCCACCCGGGCAGCCGACCCCGTGCGGCCACGACGCCGGGGCCTGTTCGTGACGGCGCTCGTCATCTTCACGATCGGGGTGCTGTTCACCGTCGCGGCGGCGCTGACCCCGTTCGTGCTCGGCCGCGACGCGCCGACCCTCCTGTATCTCGGCGCGATGCTGTTCACGCCGGTCGGGTTCCTGCTGGGGCTGCTCTACGCCATCCTCGGCTCGCGACCGCCCTCGGTGTGATCAACCACACCCTCCCGCGAACACCGCTGGTAACGAGCCGATAACGGCACGCACGTCAGACCCAGACCGCCTCGGTTTATTTCAGAATGGTGACGATCCGGCATCGGACCGCTACAGTTTCGTAGCAGACTCGTCAGCGAGTCGGCATCGGACGCACCTACCGAACCCCGCCCAGCGGCCGATGCCACAGTGACCATTACCCGGGCGGGGACGGGGGACCCGACAGGGCCCACCACGGGCCCGGCGACCGATGGTCGCCTTGGGGTGAAGCCGCCACCGGCGGCCGGACGCACTCGTCCGAACCCGACAGCTCACCCCGTAGGCACAGAGTGAAAAGGACTGACGACATGACCTCTTACACCGGACGCCACCGTGCCGCCGCCGCCTCCTCAGCGCCCAGGAACGCTGTGAAGGTCGTCCTCGCGGGCACCGCGTTCTCCGCCGCCGGCCTGGCCCTCGCGCCGGCCGCCAACGCCGCCCCCGACTCCGACTGGGACCGCCTGGCCCAGTGTGAGTCCGGCGGCAACTGGGGCATCAACACCGGGAACGGGTACCAGGGCGGCCTGCAGTTCTCGCCGAGCACCTGGGCCGCCTACGGCGGTACGCAGTACGCCCCGACGGCCAACCAGGCCACGCGCGAGCAGCAGATCGCGATCGCCGAGAAGACCCTCGCCGGTCAGGGCTGGGGCGCCTGGCCCGCCTGCTCGGCCAAGCTGGGCCTGAACTCCGCGCCGACCCCGCGCGACCTGTCCAACCCGGCGCCCGCGCCGG
>NZ_JAALDT010000236.1:0-1430 GCF_014144995.1 Dietzia sp. DQ11-71
ATGTACGTCGCGATCGACGACAACCCCACCCGGTGGCAGTTCGACAACCAGATCCGCCCGTACCTCGAGCGCTGGCGCGCGCAACTCCACGGGGCGGGGATGAAGCTCGGCGTGTACACCAACGCCCGCGGGATCGACTGGTGTCGCCAGATCGGCCTCGGGGAGTACTTCTGGCAGCACGACTGGGGCTCCGGTGGGCGCCTCAACCCGAGCGCGACGATCCACCAGCTGCCGGTCCGCCAGCAGGTCACCGTCGGCGGCGTCGTGTCCGACCTCAACCGTGTCTACGCGCTCGACTACGGCCAGTGGTGGCCGGTCGACCCGATCGCGCTCGCGCAGTCGGCGCTCGGCAGCTCGATCTGACGCGACGTCTGGCGGGGTCGTCGCCTACTCGACGGTGATCTCGCCCATCGCCCCCCACTCCTCGCCCTCGGCGGTGGTGTTGATGATCCGCGGGGTCCGCTCGAGGTAGCGGGCGGCCGAGCCGGTGAACTCGGCGAAGTGGTCGGAGTTCACGTGCTGGGCGGGGGCGTCGCCCTCCCGGAAGGCCTCGCACAGCAGGAAGGTGTTCGGAGACTCCGGCGACCGGTACCAGTCGAAGAAGAGATTGCCAGGCTCGGCGCGGGTGGCCTCGGTGAACTCGCGGGTGAACTCGAGCCAGGACTCGGCGAACTCGGGCTTGACGTCGAAACGCACGTTGATGAGGATCATGGCCCCATCCTGCCGCGTGGGGAGCGGGCCGTCGAGGGAGGTGCGACTCGCCCCGATCGCCGGGGCAGGCATACGCTGTATCAGGTGACCATCGAGATGAGCACCGAGAACCCGTGCGTCCCGCGGGCAGAGGCCGACTCCTCCGTCCGCGCCGTCTGGAACCGCCTGTCGCTGGACGCGACCTCGAGCAGGAACGAACCGCTGATCGCGGGACTGGTCCTGGACCTCATCGACGGCTGTGATGACCTCGGCGAATCCCTCGCGCGCCTCGCCGCCTCCCGGGTCGCGACCCCCGAGATCGGCCGGCACGTGCTGGAGAAGGAGATCCGGGCGGTGCTCGTGGAGCATCCCCACGTCCTGGAGGCCGTCGCGGCCGACCTCGTGGTGAGCTTCGAGCGCAACCCCGCGTACCCCAACTACCTGGTGCCCTACCTCTTCGCCAAGGGCTTCCTCGGCCTGCAGGTGCACCGCGTGGCCCACGAGATGTGGAACTCCGGGCGCGTCATGGCGGCGTCGTTCCTGCAGAGCCGGATCTCCGAGGTGTTCGCGATGGACATCCATCCCGCCGCCCGTGTCGGCTCGGGCATCCTCGTCGACCACGCCACCGGGATCGTCGTGGGCGAGACCTGCGTGATCGGCGACGGCGTGTCCATCCTGCAGGGCGTCACCCTCGGCGGCACCGGCAACGAGGACGGCGACCGTCATCCCAAGATCGGCTC
>NZ_JAALDT010000237.1:0-8253 GCF_014144995.1 Dietzia sp. DQ11-71
CCACCGGCGGCCGCGGCCTCTTCGGCCTCCCGCGCCCGACGCCGCGCCGCGCGACCACTGAGCACGGTGTCGTCGGTGATCTTGGGGATCTCACCGGTGAGCTCGGAGACGCTGAGTCCGCCGCCCTCGTCGGCCCGGCGACGCCGACGCCCGGCCGGGGCGTCCTGCTGCTCCGCGCCCATGCGCTTGAGCAACTCCGCCACGGTGATCTGCTGACCGTCTGAATCCTCGGCCATCGTCAGCTCCCCTTCCCGTCGCCGCCCACGTCCCGGTCGAGACGCTGCAGGATGAGCCCCTCTCGCAGAGCCCACGGACAGATTTTCACACTTTCCAGACCCAACGCACGCATGGACGCCTCCGCCACCAGCGCTCCCGCCACCACCTGATGCGAGCGGTCGGAGCTGATGCCCTCCAACTCTGCCCTGTCGGCGGCCGTCATGCGGGAGATAAACGCGATCACCTGCCGCAGACCGGCGGCCGTGAGGACCCGCTCCACGCGCGGGCCCTCCGACGACGGCGCCGCACCCGTGAGCCGGGCCAACATACGGAACGTCTTGGAGGTGGCGCACGCGAGGTCGGGCTCACCGGCCGCCCGGAGTTCCCGGGCCGGCCCGTCGAGCTCGGCGTCGATGTAGTCACGCAGCTGGTTGATGCGCTTGCGCTCCGGCGGGTCGGTCTTGAACCAGTCGTGGGTGAGCCGGCCGGCGCCCAGCTGCAGACTGAACGCCTGCTCGGGCAGCTCGTCCTCCCCGTGGGTCATTTCCAACGACCCACCACCGATGTCGAGGTTGATGATCCGCCCCGCGCTCCAGCCGTACCACCGACGCGCGGCGAGGAACGTCATGCGCGCCTCGTCCTCACCGGAGAGCACCCGCAGCTCGATGCCGGTCTCCTTCTCCACCTTGGCCAACACGTCGTCCGAGTTGGCCGCGTCGCGCACGGCGGAGGTGGCCAGCGCCATGACCTCGCGGCACTTGGTGGCCTCGGCGAGCTCGGCGGCCTCGTTGACCGCGTCGATGAGCCGGGCGATGCCGGTCTTGGAGATGTTGTTGTCGTCGTCCAGGTACTCGATCAGGCGTAGCCGGGTCTTGGAATCGTTCATGGGCGTGGGATGACCACCCCGGTGGGCATCGACCACCACGAAGTGGACCGTGTTACTTCCCACGTCCAGGACACCTAATCTCACACGACCACCCTAAACGGTCTACGGTCGCAGGTTGTGACCGCCACCGAACGCCCCCCGACCCCGGGCGCCCCTCAGCCCGAGGTCCCCCTCGACTTCCCGCGGGAGTGGTACACGTTCCCCGACCCCGCGAATGACGAACATCTGATCTCCGCCGACATGACCTGGCTGCTCTCGTCGTGGACGTGCGTCTTCGGCACGCCGGCCTGCCACGGCATCGAACGCGACCAGCCCGACTCCGGTTGCTGCACGCACGGCGCCTTCCTCTCCGACGACTCCGACCGGCAACGGCTCGAGGCCAACGTCGCCCTGCTGCGTCCGGAGGAATGGCAGCACCGCGAGGCCGCCCACGCCGCCGCGACGGCGGAAGGGGCCGCGCAGGAGGCGTGGCTGGAGGAGGACGAACTGACCGGCGACGACGGCGAGATGGAGCCCGCTCTCAGGACGCGCCGCCTGGGCGGGAGGTGCGTATTCTTCAACGACGTCGGATGGCCGACCGGGTCGGGCTGCGCCCTGCACCACCTGGCCGGGCGGACCGGGCGGAGCCTGCCCGAGTCCAAGCCGGACGTGTGTTGGCAGCTGCCGATCCACGTGACCCGCGAATGGGAGACCCGCCCCGACGAGGTGGAGATCCTCCACACCCGCGTCGGCGAGTACGACCGCCGCGGCTGGGGCCCGGGCGGGCTGGACCTCGACTGGTACTGCACCGGCTCGCCCGAGGCTCACGTCGGCGTCGACCCCGTCTACATCTCCCTACGTGACGAGCTGGTCGAACTGCTGGGCGCCGAGTGCTACGAGGTGCTCGCCGCGGCGTGCCGGCGTCGGCGGCAGCTCGGGATCGTGGCCGTGCACCCGGCGACCGAGCGGGCGCAGACCGAACGAGCCAGCGAGACCTGACCGGGGCAGTCCGGAATCCGCTACCCTCCGTCCGGATCCGCCACCCGTGTAGGGGTAGCGGATCCGGACGGAGGGTAGCGGATTTCCAGCGGGGGCGGTCAGCCCTCGAACTTGTAGCCCAGCCCGCGGACGGTCACCAGGTGCACCGGCTTGCCGGGATTAGACTCGATCTTCGAGCGCAGACGCTTGACGTGGACGTCGAGGGTCTTGGTGTCGCCGACGTAGTCCGACCCCCACACCCGGTCGATGAGCTGTCCGCGCGTGAGGACCCGGCCCGAGTTGCGCAGCAGGTACTCCAGCAGGTCGAACTCCTTGAGCGGCAGCGTGACGGCCGAACCGCGGACCAGCACCGTGTGCCGCTCGATGTCCATCCGCACCGGCCCCGACTCCAGGACGCCGATGTCGCTGACCGGCTCCGCCTCGGCCTCGGCGCCGCGGCGCAGCACCGCCCGGATGCGGGCGATGAGTTCGCGGGCCGAGTAGGGCTTGGTCACGTAGTCGTCGGCGCCCAACTCCAGGCCGACCACCTTGTCGATCTCACTGTCGCGCGCGGTCACCATGATCACCGGGACGGTCGACGTCATCCGCAGTCGCTTGCACACATCGGTCCCGGACATCCCCGGGAGCATGAGGTCCAGCAGCACGATGTCCGCGCCGTCGGCCTCGAAGTTCTCCAGCGCGGTCGGGCCGTCCCCCGCGACGGTGACCTCGAAGCCTTCCTTGCGGAGCAGGAACGCCAGCGGATCCGCCAGCGAGTCCTCGTCCTCCACGATCAGCACCCTGGTCACGGCACCTGGTCCTCTCCTTGGTCGGCGTGCTCGGCGCCGGGGGTCCCCCCGACGCCACCCGGCTCCACATGAGCCGGAAGTTCGAGTGTGAAGGTCGACCCCGTACCGGGGCGGCTCCACAGGCTAACGGCGCCGTTGTGGTTCTGGGCGACGTGCTTGACGATCGCCAGACCCAGCCCGGTCCCGCCGGTGGCGCGGGAGCGGGCCTTGTCGACGCGGAAGAACCGCTCGAAGACGCGGGCCTGGTGCTCCGGAGCGATGCCGATCCCGCGGTCGGTGACCCGCAGCGTCACGGTGTCCCCGGTCGCGGCCCGGGTGATCGACACCGGGGTGTGGTCGGGCGAGTAGTTGATGGCGTTCGAGATGAGGTTGGCCACCGCCGTGACCAAGAGGGTCCAGTCCCCCTTGACCTCCAGCCCGGACGGCGCATCGGTGATGAGCTCGATCCCGGCCGCCTCCGCCGCCGACGCGGACCGACGCAGGGCCTCGGCCACCACGTCGTCCACGTCCACCGGCTCCGGGTCGCGGATCCGTTCGGCGCCCTGCAGGCGCGAGAGTTCGATGAGCTCGGAGACCATCTTGCCGAGCCGCTGGGCCTCGCTCACCACGCGTCCGCCGAAGTACTCGACCGACTCCGGGTCGTCCTTGGACTCCAGCAGCGCCTCGGCGAGCACCGCCATCGCCCCGACCGGGGTCTTGAGCTCGTGGGACACGTTGGCGACGAAGTCGCGGCGGGCCGCCTCCATACGACGGTGCTCGGAGTCGTCGTCGGCGAAGACCACGACGAACTGCTCGCCGTTGCCCTCGAGGATCTCCCCGCGCCCGCTCACCGACGGGATGCGGCGGCGGCCGGGGGCCATCTTGGCGGGCAGGTCGAACCGGGTGGGGTGGCCGTCCGTGAACGTCGACCGGGCCGCGCGCCAGACCGGTTCCACCAGCAGGCGGTCATCGACGATCCCCAACTCCGCTGCACGACGGTTGTAGAGGACCACGTCCTGGTGGCGATCCACGACCGCCAGTGCGTACGGCGCCTGTTGGTAGACGCCCCGCAGGACGTCCAGCCGGCTGGGTCCGGTCTGCTCCGCGCGCCGACGCTCACCGCGTCGGTGGATCAGTGGGACGACGAAGCCGCCCACGATGAAGCCGATGATCCCGGCGACGATCGCGAGGAAGATCCCCAGACTGACCTGCACGACCCCGATCCTACGGTGTGGCGTTCCGGCGCCCGAATCGCCAAACCCCCGGCCACCTGCGCGAAGTTCGCAGGCTGCCGGGGGTTCGCGACCCGTTCACCGGGCCTTCACCTACTACTTGCCGCCCTGGTTGGCCACGGCGGCCGCACCCGCGGCGGCGGCCTCCGGATCGAGGTAGGTGCCGCCCGGGTTGGCGACCAGCCCGGTCTCGTCGAAGTGGTAGACCAGCGGGATCCCGGTGGGGATGTTCAGGCCGGCGATATCCTCGTCGGAGATGCCGTCGAGGTGCTTGACCAGGGCGCGCAGCGAGTTGCCATGCGCGGCCACCATCACGGTCTTGCCCTCCGCGAGCTTGGGGGCGATCTCGGCGACGTAGTACGGGATGAACCGGTCCACGACGTCCTTGAGGCACTCGGTCAACGGCACCTCCGGCAGGTCCGCGTAGCGCACGTCGGAGGTCTGCGAATACTCGCCCGCCGGGTCGATCGGCGGCGGCGGGGTGTCGTAGCTGCGGCGCCACAACATGAACTGCTCGTCGCCGAACTGGTCCTTGATCTCCGCCTTGTTCAGGCCCTGGAGCTTGCCGTAGTGACGCTCGTTGAGCTTCCAGTGCCGGATCACCGGGACCCAGTGGCGGTCACAGGCGTCCAGCGCGATGTTCGCGGTGGTGATCGCGCGACGCAGCAGCGAGGTGTACAGGATGTCCGGCAGGATCCCGGCCTCGGCGAGGAGCTTTCCGCCGCGGACCGCCTCCTCCCGACCGAGATCGGTGAGGTCGACATCGACCCAGCCCGTGAACTGGTTGGATGCGTTCCACGTGGACTGCCCGTGACGCAGGAGGACGAGTGTTCCGTAAGCCATACGGCCATTATGACCCGCGCTCCGAGGACTACGGTGCAGACATGACCGCACACGCCGGAGACACCCCCGAATCGACCGGGCGGCCGTGGACCGTCCACTACACGCCGGGGACCACGCAGGATCTCGACTACGGCACCACCACGCTGATCGACCAGTTCGACGACGCCGTGAGCTCCTACTCGTCCCGGCCCGCCACCGAGTTCTTCGGCCGCCTGACCACCTACGCCGACCTGGGCAGGCGGGTGCGCCGCGCCGCCGAGGGCCTGCGGCGCCTGGGCGTCGACCGCGGCGACCGCGTCGCCGTGCTGCTGCCCAACTGTCCCCAGGGCGTCGCGGTCTTCTATGCGGCCCTGCGCATCGGTGCGATCGTCGTGGAGCACAACCCCCTGTACACCGCCGACGAGCTCGAGGGCCCCTTCGCCGACCACGGGGCGAAGGTGGTCGTGACCTGGAACGTCGTCGCGCCCGTGGTGCGGGACCTCGCCGACCGGCCCGGCACCGCGATCGAGCACATCATCTCGGTCGACCTGCTCGACGAGCTCCCCGCCGCCAAGAGGCTGGCGCTCAAGCACCTGCCGGTGCCGTCACTGCGCGCCTCCCGGGACAAGCTCTCCCGGCCGGCACCCGGCACGCTGGACTGGGCGGACCTCGAGACGGGCGCCGAGCTGGATTTCTCGTACCCGCGGCCGGCGGCCGAGGATCCCGCGTTGATCCTCTACACCTCCGGCACCACCGGCACCCCGAAGGGCGCCGTGCTCACCCACGCCAACCTGGTGGCCAACGCGAAGATGGGTCGCGCCTGGGTTCCCGAACTCACGCCGGGCGAGGAGAAGTTCCTCGCCTCCCTGCCGATGTTCCACGCCTACGGCGTCACGCTGTGCGTGGTGTTCGGGATCGCCGAGGGCGCGCGGCTCCAACTGGTCCCGACCCCCGACATGGACCTCATCATGCCGATCCTGAAGAAGGAGCTGCCGACCTTCATCCCGGCCGTCCCGCCGATCTACACCAAGATCCTGGAGGAGGCCGAAAAGCGGAAGATCCCGCTGCACGGCATCCGGCACTCGCTGTCCGGCGCCATGAGCCTGCCCGCCGAGCTCATCGAGAGGTGGGAGTCCGCCACCGGCGGCCTCCTGGTCGAGGGATACGGGATGACCGAGACCTCCCCCATCACCGTCGGCAACCCCATGTCGACGGCGAGGCGGGCCGGCTCCATCGGCGTCCCGTTCCCGGACACCGATATCCGTGTCGCGGACAAGGACGACCCCTCGGTCGACGCACCGGCCGGCGAGCCCGGTGAACTGTTGGTTAAAGGACCGCAGGTGTTCCCGGGCTACTGGCGCAACGAGAAGGCGACCGCCGAGACCTTCCACGACGGTTGGATCCGCACCGGCGACGTCGTGGTGCAGGACTCCGACGGCTTCCTCCACGTGGTGGACCGGATCAAGGAGATGATCGTCACCGGCGGGTTCAACGTCTACCCGTCGGAGGTCGAGGCGGTGCTGCGCACGGCCCCGGGCGTCGCGGACTGCGCCGTGGTGGGCCGCCCGAGCTCCGACGGCGGCGAGAAGGTCATCGCCGCGGTCGTGCCGGAGCCCGGCGCCACACTCGACCCCGACGCCCTGCGCGCGCACTGCAAGGGCTCGCTGGCCGGGTACAAGGTCCCGCGCGAGTTCGTCGAACTGGACGAACTGCCCACCAACCCGATGGGCAAGGTCCTGCGCAAGAGGGTCGCGCAGCAGATCAACCCCTGACCGGCGGGTTGTCCCGGCCCCGGGCTACTCGGGCTGGGGCAGGTCCTCGGTGAGGTGGCGGAACGCGTCGAGGTTGCGCAGCGGCTCGCCCCGGGACACCCGCCACTCCCACTCGCGGCGGATCGAGGTGTGGAAGCCCAGCTCGATGAGGACGTTGAAGTCGTGGTCGGCGGCCTCGAGCACCTGACCCAGCACGCGGTCGAGCTCCTCCTCGGTCACCGCGACCAGCGGCATCCGGCCGACGAGGTAGATGTCGCTGTTGTTGTCCAGCGTGTAGGCCACCTGGTAGAGCCGCCGGTTGCGCCGCAGCAGGTAGTTGTAGACCTTCTCGAAGTCCTCGTCGGGTCGGCGGCACACGAACGCCTCGATGCGCACGCTCTCCCGGTTCACCGTCAGGTGGCACGCGGTCTTGAGGCGCTTCTCCCCCGGCAGGATCACGACGAAGGTCCGTCCGTCGGCCAGCGTCGACTCGATCTCCCGCTCCACGAGGAAGTTGCGGATCCGCTCGACGGTGGGGGCGTCGACATCGTCCCGGTGCGGGGCCGGCCCGTCGTCGTCCATGCGCTTGCTCTCGGTGGGGTCGATCATCGTGACTCCTTCGGGGTGGTCGGCTGGGACTTCTCGTCGGCTGGGGCCTGTCGTCGGCAAAGACTTGTCGTCGGCCGGGCCAGGCGTCGGCCGGGCCTCGTAGGCGATTCGACGCGGCGGCTCCTGCGGACGGGAGATCAGGACGCGGTGGCCTCCGCACGTCGGGCCCGGTATGCGGCCATCGTGCCCGCATACGAGGACAGCAGCCCGTCGGCGGTGGAGTCCCAGGAAAACCCGGAGGCGTGTACCGGGGCGGCCCGCGACATCGACAGGCGCAGCTCGTCGTCGTCCAACAATCCCGACAACACGCGCGCCCACTCCCGCGGATCGTGCCCGTCGACGGTGATCCCGGTCCGGCCGTCGCCGACGGCCGTCGGCAACCCGCCCACCGCGGCCGCGACCACGGGGGTGCCGCACGCCTGCGCCTCGAGCGCCACCAACCCGAACGACTCCGAGTACGACGGCACCGCCACGATGTCGGCGGCGCGGTAGACGTCCACCAGCTCCGACGGCGGGCGCGGCGCCAGGAAGCACACGCGGTCGGCCACACCCAGCTCCTCGGCCAGCTCCATCAGCGAGCGCGGCCTTTCGAGCCCCGACCCGCTGGGCCCACCGACGACCATCAGACGCACATCGCGGCGGGGCTGGGCGCGCACCATCTCGGCCAGCGCCCGCACGATCACGTCGGGCGCCTTGAGCGGTTGGATCCGGCCGACGAAGGCGATCACCTCGGAATGCTGCCCCAGCCCGAGCGCGCGGCGGGCCCGCTCGGTCCCGCGTTGGGTGCCGGGGGTGTATTGCTCGAGGTCGGCGCCGGGCGGGACGACGTCGGCATGCGCGGGGTCGGCGTCGTAGTAGTCGACGAGTTCGCGCAGTTCGTCGGTGGTATTGGCGACGAGCCGGTCGGCGGCGTCCACGATCTGCTGTTCACCGATCCGCCGGGACTCGGGCTCGGGGGTGTCCCCCTCGGCGAGGACCGCGTTCTTCACCGC